>JAQXNS010000013.1 GCA_029098125.1 bacterium | reverse complement strand
TTGGAAGTCCTACAATTCCTGCTTTTAAACTCATAATCAATCCTCACAAAACGTTATTTGATTATAAACAAAATCATTTTAAAAATCATTAAAAAGTATATACAAATATACATTAATGTATATTTTCTTGTATATTTGTGTTCTTAATCACATTAAAAATAGCAATATTTGAGAAAAACGAGATAAAAAATGTAATAAAAATCAAAACAATTAGCATTAAAGGTGAGAAAATATTGATCTTACTGGCCCCTACAATATTCCCTAATGCGCTTCCTAAAGTAAAGTTTAAAATTATTAATGTCGCTATACTCAAAATCAATGATATAATTGAGTGGACCAAATTATCCATGAAAAATAATTTACTTATTTCGGAGTTACGATAACCCAAAACAACAAATAAAGAAATTTCTCTTTTTTGTTCTTTTGCATTCACTAATGTAATAATCAAACTTAAAAGAAGACAAGAAATAAGAGATACAACACTAAAAATAACTAATAAAATCTTTAAGAAACTTGTCGATTCATTGATTGATTTTGATATTTCCACAAGAGGATTTTTAAATTCATAATCTGCAAAAAGACTATTCAATTTTTTAAGTTCATCTTCTTCCACTGAATGATCCATTTCAAATACAATTGAATTTGGAATTAAATTAAAACAAGACAACTTAAATATATCTCTAAAAAGTGAAATTGAATAATTTTTATCATGATAAATACTAACCGAGTTATCCTCTTCAATAATATTGTTAATTTTCAATTTTACAGTTTTAAAATGGTTCAAAATCTTGCCATCATTTTCAACACTTTCGTCCATTAATGTGATGTACAAATATTCATTTAAAAGGAATTGTTTTTTCAAAATCCTTGCAAAACCCCCGCTAATTATTATTTCATCAATTTTTAAATCGCTTTTTGTAACCTTAATTTTCACATTATCTGATGCATTATTAAAGGCGTATGCGTTAACAACACCATCAGGAACTTTTATATTATAAAAATCACTTTCTTCAACAAGTGAATGAGCATCAATCACTTCATCAATCTTGCTTTGTGACACACTAAAAAATGTTGGTCTAGCAAACCCAGTGAAAATACTACTTCCGTTATTAAAATAACCACCATTCGAGGAAAAATAGTAATCATTGTATTTGAAATTTAACTCTTCTAAGTTATCAAGAATTGAGCAGTCAATTGAATCTGAAAATGTTTCAAAAACAAACAAAATATTTGATTCAGATTTTTCATTTCCATTCGAAAGAGGACTATAAAGTGATGAGTCATTTTCAAATAAGATATCTTTGTACTTACGATCAAGAAAAATCTTGTTAAGAAAAATGCTTTGATGTTTATTTGTATGAACAAACATCAGTCTTTTAAAAGTCCGAGGCAAATTATCTGCTTTCTTAAAGTTTGTTGAAGATGGAAAGCGCATTTTTTCTTCGAATAGTTCTTCATTAAACAATTGATTTGTATGATAAATCCTATTTTTTGTATCTAAAATCACTCCTTTTACCTTGAAAAGTTGTTCATCAGAATATTGCCAGCTATAGTTTGCTAACTCTAAAGAAACAAATAGGTCATTATTGCTTATAAAGCTGCCTAAAGAATTAAAATCGCGAATTATTTGCAAGGATTTACATAAATCCTTCATTTGATCATACGAAATAGATATAACAATCTCGTCGTCATGTAATTCATTTTCAATATGTGGATAAGTTTGTAGCTCTTTAATTGATTCTATATAAATAAACTCATTAAAAGATCTAGCATTAAAACCAGTAATTTTTTCTTTAAATGCACCATTTACTTGATATAACTCATTTGAGTCTGGAAAGCCATTCTCAAAATCATAAAAATATCTGACTCCATAATAATCAAGATCATCTTTATAATCATTTAATAAAGAAAAAACTTTGTTTTTATTTACAGTATAAAAATCCAAAATTCCATTTGATGAATTCTTCTTTGTTAAAACAATAGAATTTTCACTTAAAATTGATGAAAAAGCACTTGAAATTGAATTATTCAGTGTCGTTGTTAACGTAATGGCTAAAGCAGATGTAACTAAGCATAGCGAAAACATTGCATTACGAAAAAAATATCGAAATTTTCTTTGAGAAAACTTTGATTTTATATGTGAAAACATTGTTTTAAATGAAAATTTTGCTTCTTTTTTCTTATTTTTCACGCACATTATGTTTAATTCACTATCAACAACTTTTGCTTCATCATTAAATTTATGGAAAAATTTTCCCTTTTTTAAAGTTATGATTTCATCTGCATACACTTTAGAGCTTTCGATGTCATGTGAAACACAAATAACTAATGTAGATTTTGATAGAATCTTGAGCATCCTAAAAACAATTTTTGAATTAACTGAATCTAATGAACCAGTTGGTTCGTCGCAAAACAAAATTTTTGGCGAATGAATAATTGCGCGAGCAATCGCAACTCTTTGCTTTTCACCACCGCTAATATTTTTAACAACTGAATTTTTAATTTCTTTTAAATCTAATAGATTAATGATCTCTTCTATTCTTTTATTTTTATATTCATCATCAAGTGAACAAAGTGAATCCAAATTCATTCTGATATTATTCAAAACTGTATCATCTTCAAGCAAGTTAAAACTTTGAAACACAAATCCGAATTCGTGTAATCTTAAGTCTCTAGATTCTTTGTCACTTAACTTTCTCAAATTTTTCGCTTCAAAAAATATATCACCCTCATATGAGGAATCCAAACTAGAGAGCATGTTTAAAAGCGTAGATTTCCCACAGCCACTATCACCAACAAAAATATAAAAACCCTGATCGTTAAACTTATAAGAAATATCGTCAAGTATAACTCTTTCTCCGAAATTCTTTTTTACATTACAAACTTCAAGTCTCATTCTTCTTTCAACTCCTCATAAACATCCCTGATTTTTTTAAATTTAAGTGGGAAATAATTAACGACAAACGATAAAAGAAAATATACACAACCTAAAATTATCGAGATGCAAATATCGATTGAGATAATATTCTTACTTACTAAAAAAGAAGATAATAATTGGTTAATAAAGAAGGAAGATATTAAGGAAAGCAAAATACCAAAACAAACACCAACTAATTGATAGATCATTTGTTCACCTAGATAAATAGAAATTACATCATCTTCAGAAGCGCCAAGAACTGTTAAAATTGCAGATTCTTTTCTATTATCAAGAGAACTTGAATAACCTAAAAATGCACTAATAAAGAAGCTTGTAATTAGCGAAATTACTGTAAAAATGTTGAGTCCAATAAATATTGAATCAGTTAATTCAATAAATGAATTTGTAAATAAAAATCCATCATTTTGAATATTTAAGTTGAGTTCTGCAGGCTTTTTGAGAATTTTTTCATAAATTTTCTTATTTGAATCTTCTGTTAGGCTAAACACATAAAATGCGTAGTTAGATAGTTCTGAATCGCTTTTTGCGCCTTCAACTAAATCAAAAAATGTTACTTCTTTTGAAGCAAGTTTGCTTGTATTTTCTGCTAAAAGAGATTTTAAAATCTTTTCAATATATAAAGGATTATAGTACAAACATGGAGAATTGAGATAACCAAATTCTTGCTTGCTACCTTTATAAATAAAATTAAAATCGACATTAAGTTCCTCGTGAACATTATCGTTTATTTCATCATTAAAATAATAAAATGATTTTTTTATAGATAAAGTCATTTCATTATTTTCCTCTATGTTAAAAATATTATATTTTTTCAAAAATAAATCATTAGCAAAAAGGGCAGCTTCATCTTCCGAAGCTGAATAAAATGGTTTAAATCTAAAATCTTCGATAACTGAATCATTGATTTTAATTGATTTTTTGTCATTCAAAAAATAGTCGTAAGAATTGCACACTATAAAATCACAATCTCTCAAAACTAAATTTAAATCATCAATATTAGGCTTTGTATTTTTTACTATATTTACTGCATTATTACCTATTTGTGTAGACTCTTCTTGTGTTACCTTGAAACTACTAGAATCAACATAACTGTTTAACAAAAAATCTTTAGAGTTTTTTATACCTAAATTAAAAAATAAAGATAAAATCGTTACTAAAACTGTGAAAAAGGACGAAAAAATCGTCAAAAGATTGATTTTCATATTCTTCTTCATATTTTTATTAATTATTCGTGTAATAAAATTGCTACCTTTAGTTTTGTTAAAGGTTATTTGTGGCAACAACAGATTATTTTGATATTTATTTTCTTTAAATTCTTCTTTTTTAATAATTCCATTTTCTAAATAAATGTATCCATCATAATATTTTGAGAATAATTCCTCATTGTGCGTAACACAAATAACTAGTCTTTCCCTTGAAATTTTGACTAGTTCACTCATCAATTTTAATCCGTTTTCATTATCAAGCGCGCCTGTTGGCTCGTCGCATAACAAAATCTTTGGTTTGTTCATAATAGCACGAATCAATGATGCTCTTTGTTTTTCTCCTCCACTTAAAAATTTGACTTGATCAACCGATGTTTCTTCAAGTCCATACTCATTTATTAATGAATCAATGTA
>JAQXNS010000012.1 GCA_029098125.1 bacterium | reverse complement strand
CAACTAGTTTTTTCATTGATGATGAAAAAACTAGTTTGTTAATAACTTCAATAACAACAATCCAGAGAATTCCTACACCAATAAAAATTAAAATATCTAGTCCATTAAGTTTGTTCATTAAAACAAGAGTTGGCGTTGATCCTAAGTATGAAAAAGGAAGATAAGATGCTACTTTTCCAAAAACACCCATAAATGAAAGAGGAACCATCGCTCCACTTAAAAAATTAGTTAAGGCTTCTCTAATCAAATTAAGACCAAAAACATGTTGAGTGAAAAAAGTCATTAACCCTAAAAAATATCCAAGTGCATCATTAATCATTAAACCTATGATGCTAAAAATTAAAAACAAGACAAAGTTGAAAATAATATTAAGAATATCTATAGAATTCCCGCTATATATAATATATAGGATATAAGTAATTAATATGACTGGGAGTCCAAGAACAAGAATTTGAATAAAAAAAGTACCAAGACAAGTGAATAAATATCTTAAACGATACGAAACAGGTTTAAGTAAAGTATTTGCAATCGTTCCTTCTTTGATATCATCACTAATGTATTCACTGGTATTTGAGCAACCAACCGTAAAAGAATATGCAAAAACAAAAATAGAGTAGAATACAATTTCATAAAAACTAAAACCATTAATGATTGAATCAGGACCACTTGGGGAAGATGCATATAATGATTGATACAAAAAGAAAATAAAAGAAATGTTAACAAGCCAGATTAAAAGCCAGATGAAAACTGAAGCTTTGTAAATTAAAAAGGTTTTCATACCAGCTCTTAAAAAAGGGAAATATTTTTTAATTCTTTTTATTGCCTTCATATAATTTTTTGGAAATTTCTTCAATGCCAATATCTAATATCTTGAAATCTTGAATCTTGTAGACCTTGATAAGAAACATCAATAATGGATCAAGTTCTATTTCATTTAAAGAAAATTTGACGCTACAAATATTGTCTTCAACACTGATAGATAATTTTTCACTATATTCTCTTAGTTTTGTATCGTCAAAATTCTCATCAATATTAAATATTATTGTTTTGGTATTACCAAATTGATATTTAATATCACTTAAACTACCATCATATAAAATTGATCCTTTATCAATGATGATGATTCTAGAACACAATTCTTCAATATCACTCATGTCATGAGTCGTTAAAATTACAGTTGTGTTATATTTTTTGTTTAATTCTTTGATAGCTTTTCTAATATTTGATTTAACAAGAACATCAAGTCCAATTGTTGGTTCATCTAAAAATAGTATTTTTGGATTATGAATCAAACTAGCTGCAAAATCAGCTCTCATTCTTTGACCCAATGATAAGCTTCTAACGTTTTGATTCAAAAATTCATCTAAATCTAATAATTTTTTGAGATATTCAAAGCGTTCATTATAATCTTCATCGCTAATATCATAGATACTTTTTAAAATTTCAAAGGTTTCTATTAGTGGAATATCCCACCATAATTGTGTTTTTTGGCCAAAAACAACACCTAGTTCTTTGTTGACTTTCTTTCTATTTTTGTAAACATCTAATCCATTAACATATACTTCGCCACTTGTTGGACATAAAATACCACACATCATTTTAACAGTTGTTGATTTTCCAGCACCATTTGCTCCAATATAACCAACAATTTCTCCTTGCTCGATGTTAAAAGAAACATCTTAAACAGCTTCGATGTTTTCGTATTTATGTGAAAAAAGTGATTTAAGCATATCTTTAACACCTTTTCCTCTTATTGCTTTTTTAAAAGTTTTATTTAAATTTTTAACTTCGATTAGTGACATAGTAATTTTTCCTAGCGAAATTCTACTATTTTAAATATTAAAAAAGAAACTTTTTCTTTTTCTATATATAATAAGGATATAGTAAATATATGGAAGCAACATTATATAAATTAAATACAAAAAGTTTTAATCTAGATTCTCTGATTAAAAAATTAAAAGAAGTTAATACTTTTTTATCGAATTTCGATAAAAAAGTAAATGAAGAAAAAGCTTCTCTTCTTTTAAAAATGATCTTTTTAAAAAAGTTAAATAAAAGATTAAGTGATTTAAAGTTTAATCAATATGGTGCACCAATAATAGATGGTGTTAATTTTTCCATTTCTCATGCTTTAGGATTAATAATACTTGTTGAAAGCAATGAAAAAATAGGCATTGACACCTTAGACATAAGAAAAACAAATGAAGGTGTTGTAAAAAAATATTTTTCACCTAATGAAATTAATTATTTAAATAAAGCTACAACATTAAAAGAAAAAGATGAATTATTTACTTTCATATGGTCATTAAAAGAAGCGTTAGGTAAATATTATGGAATCGGTATTACTAAAAGCGCATCAGAATATGGATTAGAACTTAACAATAATTTACTAGTTAACTATAAAACGAAAGAAAATTTTAAATTCTTAAAAACAAGCGTTGATAATCAGTTTGTTACAATTGTTTCAAAAAACGAAATTTCTAAACTTGATGTCGTTGATATAAACGAAAAAATGATCGAAGATTTTTTGTTAAATTTAGATGAATCAATACTTTAAAATCAGTAAATAATTTAAAAAAATCTTTTTAAAATTCATTCGTATAATTAGCACTTTTAAGCATTAAAAATACGTCATCAAATATTTAAAAAAATGTGATTTTTTAAATGAAAATATGAATATATAAAAAAGAGTTCTTAGAGCCTTTTAAATACAAAATATTTAAAAAACCCAGCAGAACTCCACTATTTTTGTAAAAATCTTAAATTTACTTGACTCTATTAATGATTAAATCAGCGCCATTTTCATCGACGTTTTCAAAATAAATTTCGATGTTTAAATCTGTCTTATCATTCATCAATCCATCGCCATAATGGAAGCTTTTAGCTTGATTTTTAAAGGAGAAAGTATCACCTGTTTTAAATAGATCATCTTCCCCCCATCCAGAACGATAATTTTTCAAAAATGTACCGCCTTCTTCTTTTTTAGAAATCATTGTTAAGAAAGCAAAGCCTTCTTTTGTGTAACTGTATGATTTAGTATTACTTGCCATTGGATATGAACCAGCTGGAAGTCCTTCATCTTTGATTTTTGTGTAATCAATATAATTTTGTGGATCTTTTCCATTGTATGGTTTAGTTGATAATCTAGCATCAACATGAATAATCTTAACTCCAACAGCATTTGGCATTTTAAGATAATATCTGTTACTATCGCTTGCATCAACTTCATTTAATCCTGTTGGTGTATATAACTCTAAAACAAGCATCTCATCATAGGCTGTTCCATAATAATCATCAAGGATTACAAGAGAAGATCCGGTTTCTTGATAGTTATCAAGATGAATTCTTGCACCATTATGTTTATTTGTTTCATAAATATATGGATTTGTCCAACCAAAAGCAAATTTTGACCAGGCGTTATGATCGCCAACATTATTATCTTGCATATCATATACACCAGTTGGACTAGATTTAAAAGAATAATCATAATAATCAGGTAAACCTAACATATGTCCCATTTCATGAATATATGTGTGTGCATCAGCTTTACTAGCCCCAGTATATGTTTGGAAATCAATACTTGAGAAGAAATATTTATTAACAGCTGGATTATCAAGTGTTCCAAATTGTCCGGTTGAAGTTGTATAAGCCCAAAATTGTTGTTTGCCATAGATATTTGGATCTGTTGTGTTATAGTTATCAGGTGCACTATAAATTGCAATAACTCCATCTATTGCAGTATCTTTGTTTTGATCATAGTCGCTTAATTTAAAATCAGGATGATTGTTTTGGTGATTATTTACTCCCTCAACAACTAATCTAGCACTATCGTTGTAATTTTTAAGTTCTTTGTATGATATATCAGAAGTTTTGTATGTATCAAGCATGACAAATTCCATATCTAATTTACCAAAACTTGATTTGTAGAAATAACTCGAGACGCTTTCCCAATAGCCAATTTCTTCTTTTGTTCCATTTAATGCTAAATCAAGATCATCAAGTGCACTACTTTCAAATGGATAATCAGGAAATTCAATAGGTAAAACTAATAATTTTGTTTTATCACCTAGTGTTTTTGTTTCAACTGTAGCTTCAATACCACTTGACATTGTCATATCATACATTGAAAAAACTTCATCGCCATATCTTCTAAATGAATCATCAAGAGGTTTAGATAAATCATCTTCACTAACATAAATTGGAACTTTTATTGAATAAGCATCCCCTGGTTCATCAGCTTTAATTACTAAATTTGTTTCACCGCTTTTAAGACCTGTTATTTTAAAATCAGTAATTAAAGCAATTTCAGGATTTTCAATTTCATAAAGCAAATTAGTAAATGTTGCATCTTCAGGGTATGAAATAGCTTCAAAATCCATTGATCCACCAATTGGAAGATTAAATGAGTCTCTTGAACAAATAATCTCGCTTGTTTTTGTAAAATCTTTAACAATTAATGAAAATGAAAGAGAGTAATTTGAAGGCAAATATGTG
>JAQXNS010000011.1 GCA_029098125.1 bacterium | reverse complement strand
AGTACTACAATTCTTTAGAATTTCTCATATACAAAAACTATAAAAAATCTCGATTTAATTGAACTGTAACCCAAATCCTGGACAACAGGAGGGGTACAGTTCAAAATAGAGGTATCGCTCATCAGTATTTTGTCAACCGCGTTTATCGCTGTTTTCGTTTTATCTGCACTTCCATTTGGCTTAATTTATTTTCTCATGTTCGATTTTTGACCGTTTATATTATTAAAAAGACTTACACGATAGCCTAGACTTTTCGTGGTAATGACAATTGATGCTAATTTTGATTCAATAAAAATAGGCAATTTTACTAATAATGGGACTTGAACCCTAGCAAAAATGCCTAAATGTAAGAAAAAATTGCTGATTTTTTAGTATTTCTACTGTTTTATATCTTATTTAATAATAGAATTATCAATTTTATTTTGTGCCCTGATTTTCCTTAAAATTTCAACATCTCTTTTAATATTATCTTCGCTATTAAAAGAGATATTTTTTGCTTCTAGCATTCTTTCTATCGCTTGAAGAATATCTAAAGTGTGATATGGTTCATATAAAGAGATTACTTCTTTTAACGGTAATAATTTGTATGCTCGTTTAGATGATATTTCATAAGTATATGAAAAGCATCTATATAAATATCCAGCCCAATACATCGAATTATGATTATATTTTATTGATCCATATGTTGTCTTACCATATTGGTTATCGAGTTTAATAAATATATCTTCTATTGTTTTACTATCATCCAAAAAAGAACAGTCGTCTAATTCTCTAACTATTTTAGAATTCATGTATCTTCTAACAAATACCTCAGAACTCATTTCAAGTTTTTTCACTGATAGTTCAAATAATTCAGCTTGAATATCAGCTAATCTTTTACATTCTCTATCTAATTCTTTCATTTTCTAGAATCTCCTCAATGTATTTACCATCTCTTTTATATTTGATTAATGCAAATTTTACCTTATTATCAGAATCATTTACATCTTCTTCCTTTTGCTTAGAATAGAATTCTCTTTCTGCTTTAGATATATAACATCTTTCAAGAATATCAATCTTACTTGTCGCCTCTACAGTCAAAAAGTTGAACAACTTGTTAGGGACAAATGTCCCCAACAAGTTTAATTAAAAAGAACACCAAATACTTCAATTAGTGAAGTCATTCCGTCAGGAAAATACAACATAATACTAAATTGAATTAAACTTATCGCTCTTTTAATGGCAAAGATGACCGTTTCAAAAAAATGCAAATACCCTTTCGTTTTTTGAAAACACCCTATTTTGCTATAGAATGCAGTAAGTTAAATTGGAATTTAAATAATATGAATAATAAATGCAAGATAAATGCAAGATAAAATTGATTTCATTTTATAAATCATTTCAAAACCTCCCATTAACCAGAAACTTAGTTACCAATCCTAATAATCTTTCCGTCTTCTTTAAGCCTATCTGTCGCTTTTTGTACAGATCTAACTGTTTTTCCCACTTTTTGAGCTATTTCTTCTCTTGCATAAACGTGATTTTCTTTTAAAAGATGAAAAACTTCAAAATCTAATTCGTTGACTCTTTTAGGCAATTCAGTAGTGACATCACTAGTGACATTTACAATGGCACTAGTTTTGTCACTAGTTTTGTCATTTTTTTATCTTGTAAATCGTGTAATTTTTAACACCCTTACTTCAAATCTCCTTCATCAATATTATTTAAGGGCTTCCCAATAACCATTTTTATTCGAACTGACCCTTTGTATCAGACTCTTTTCAATTAATAAAGAAATTATTCTTTGAACACTTTTTTCTGATTTGCCAATCCTAATTGCAATCTCTGATTTAGTAATTCTTTCGTTATCTCTAATTATATTAAATACTATTTGTTCAGAATCAGTAAGGCTCTCTTTTATATGGACATTTAAATGGACATTTGTCCTGATAAATTCAAAGAAAATCCCTCATCATTAAGTATGGCAAAAATGAACCATTTAATACAAAATGCAAACACCTTTCGTTTTTTTAAAACACCCTGATTTGTTATAGAATGCAGCAAGTAAAATTATAATTTTCACTTCAAGACTTAAATAAGTATCTATTGTTTTACCATAAAACCTTTAATTTGCATACGCAGTAGCATCAAAAGGAATCATCCGTAGATGTTATTTAGTGATTGAATATCCATTTATAAATTTGAAGGTTATTGTTTTATCTAAGCGAGGTATCCATTTATCAATAAGTGTAAGCAATAACTCATCAGACCATTCTAGTAAAACTGCATCAGCTTCTATCATTTTCTGAAGGAGAGTTTCGAGTTCTTTTTTTCTTGCCGTTTTCTTTAGTCTTTTATCTTCGAATTTTCATAAAATTATATAAACTTTTTATTATTATTAACAAAGTTAATTATATTCTCATGCTTAATACCATTTCTTTGCTGCAATAAGTAATCTAACGTTAATACGTATTTGGGATAATTATCTTTAATACTTTCTAAAGGTCGAAATTCTCTTTCTTCAGTAACAGGTATTCCCTTTTCATTAACGATTCCATTATCAATTGTTTTAGCTACTTGGATATAAGCATAGTCATTATTAATTATATCTCTAACAATAAAATCAACTTCTAATTTTCCTATTTTACCAATAGATACTGAATAACCATTCAATACAGCATAATTATAAATAATATTTTCCAATACTGGTCCATAATTAATTCTATTATCTGTATTAGTAGCAAAGTAAAAACTTAGGTCTGTTAAATAATACTTTTCTTCACCATTTATCGACTTTTTACTTTTAAGATCAAATCTAGAGCATTTGGAAATGATTTTTGCATTTTCTAATACCGATAAATAATTGTATATAGTATTCTTACTTGGTTCATTACCATTTACCTTTTTTAAATACTCTCTAATCCCATCAACTGAAGTGGTAGAACCAAAGTTATTAATAATATAAGTTTGTATTTTATTAAATAAAGATTTATCTCTTATTTTCTTATTTCTTTTAATGTCTTTTTCAAATATTTCATTAATAACACTTTGAACATATACTTTTTTACTTTCCACTTCATTATATTTAACAGTTAAAGGGAATCCACCTTCTAAAATGTAATTAGTAAATTCAATATTCATATCTTTATTAATATCTTTATTAAAAAACTTTTTCATTTCTAAATACTCATAAAATGATAATGTGCCTATTTTAAATTCAATATATCTACCTGTTAGTTTAGTAGTTAATTCTCCAGATAACATATAAGAATTACTGCCAGTAATAAAAATAGAATAATCTCCTTCCTCTCTATAAGCATTAATAGATTCTTCAAAGTCTTTTACATTTTGTATTTCATCGATAAATAAATATTTTGTCCCTTCAATATCTAAAAACAATTCATCTATTGCTTTTTCTAGTTGATCTTGAGTTTTAATTCCCTTATATGGCCTTTTATCTAAGTTAATATATACAATATTATTTTTGGAAACTTCATTTTCTATTAATTCATCACATATAAGTTGCATAATTGAAGACTTACCGCATCTTCTTACACCAGTAAATACTTTAATCATATCTTCGTCTTTATAAAACGGTCTAATCTTAGATAAATATAATTCTCTTTTATATAACTTTTCCATATAGTACCCCTTTGTATAAGTCAATTTTATCATATCACTAATTTGCATATATAAAAGAACTTTTTTGACAAAATAATCAAAAAAGTTCCGTTAACTATATATTTTCAAGCATAAAAAAAGAATAAAAAAGTTATTAATGATAGGAAGTTCACAAATGTTTTGAATTCAAACACATCAAATATACATACAAATATTTCGCTTTCAAAGTAAGATATAAAAGACGTTATAAAAGCTTTAATTCATTTAGATATTGAAATGCTTTCTTCTGCCAAATTCAGATAATTAATAGTTTTGCTGCAATCATTCTTGATAATCCAGTAGACGAATCATTAAATGGATAGATTAAAGATGAATTATTTCTAGATTTTAATTTAGCAAATTCTAGTGATGTTGAGACAATTATAAAAAATACGTAAATTATTAGAATAATGAAAGGCCGTCTTATTTATTAAAATATAAAGCACCTGTTCAGTTTATTTCTGAACTAGGTTTTAATTAAAGATTGATGCGTGTCTACTTTCTCTTGACAAGTGAAAAACGGCTAAAATTCCATAGGTGTAACAACAAGTTTGATACAATGGCGGAAGATAAAATTAAATTAACGTTAATAAAAAGCTTAGTATTGGTCCGATAAATATTGCGATATAGATTAGAGTAATCCATGGTTGATATCCAACATAGAATTGCTTGATTGTCAAACTCCACGGATACTTGATAATAACCCAGCCAAAAACATCGAATACAATGCAAATCGAAACCCATACAGCTCCAGTTATGTATCAGACATTGAATTATAGAAGCTCATGCAATTAGAGATATATCTAACGTGCTTGCACCACTCATCGAATCCGAAAATGTTATTTCTAAAAATACATTTTTTCATCGATGTATTAGTTCCTCTAAAAAGTAATTTTTATAAGTTATTTTTAATTTTAATCGTATTTCTTTTCACCAAATTGTGTCTCATCAAATAATTCCTTTATAATTGTCTCAATAATCGTCTTCCTGTCACAATTAAGCAGTACGCCGAATCAAACATTAAATTAATAGGAAAACGGTTAAAATTAGGGTGTAAATAAAGAAAAAACTCGCTTTTAAATAAAAAAGAGTGTTTTTCAAAATGTCTATAAACATAACATTTTATACAATTTTGTACCCCTTCAAAAAAGTTCGTACCCTTGAACTAGTTTCGTACCATTTTGTTGTGGTGCTAGATTGCAATTTCAATCCTTTACACTATGCTTATCAATATTATCCTTTGAGTAAGTCTTTTATTTTATCTTAAAGTTATTTTCTTGATGGTGCTTCTGGTTGAGTTGTTTTAATTAAAGAAATCTTATCTCCTTCAACTTCAACTTATTTGTCACATTTAAAATGAATTAGTTTAGACATTAAAATGCATTCCTAATGTATTATATGGAACAACATATACTCCAGATTTAGGATCTCTTGTAAGTCCAGATCCTATACCCACAATCACACATAGAAATTTAGGCTTTTTAGCAACATTATCATTAAATTTAGTTAATGATTTTATTGCTTCATCGATTTGATTATCTCCTAGTTTAATTTCAATTGCGCCATATTCACCATCACTAAATTCAACGATAGCGTCAACCTCATCATTACTTAAATTATCTCTAAAAGCATAAACGTGACCTCTATAATATTCCATGTACACGTTTAAATCTCTAACTACTAAAGACTCAAACAATAATCCAAATGTATTTAAATCATTAATTAGTTTTTCGGATGTTAAGCCTAAAAGAGCAGCCGCAAGTGACGGATCGACAAATCTTCTCTTTACCTTTTTGCCAACCCTTGAACTAGATCTATAATTAGTTGAATAAGCTTCTTGATTATTTATAATGTATAATTTTTCTAGAATGTCT
>JAQXNS010000010.1 GCA_029098125.1 bacterium | reverse complement strand
AGATGAAATGTATTTTGGTGGAACAGAAAAAGAAATATTAGATAGAGGTACAAATAATTGTTTTGATATGGCAAGAGTCGCAGCCGTTATTCTTGATTGTTTAGGAATGACTTCTAGATTTGTTTTTGTTGCAAATCCAGATAAAGAATATCACTACCATGTTTTAATTGAAGTTTTTTATAATGACTCTTGGGGTGTAGTTGATCCAATATACGGATATGTTTTCTATGATAATGCCCCAATAAGTGCAAAAGATATTTATAATTCATCTATGCTTCAAACATTAAATGAGGAATATAAAAATATGTTCAAACAAGTTGCAATAGCTAACTATAATCCTAATGATGAAGAAAATAAATACATTATCTCTAAATGTAATAAATATACATTATCGTTGAACTAAATTCTTCAGGATTGTCGGTGAAAATAAGTTATATTGGAATAGATTTAGGAACAAGCGGAGTCAAATTGCTCCTTGTAGAAAGCAATGGACACATTCTAGCTGAACAATGTGAAAATTATTCTATTTTCCATCCATTTCCTGAATGGAGCGAACAAAATCCAGAAGATTGGTGGATGCTTTTAAAAATGGAATGAAGAAACTGTTAAAAGGTCAAAAATGTAATAGCGTAAAAGCAAAAACAAAAGGAGAGAACCAAGTAAAATAACAAATAAAAAAGCTAGTCCGATAAGGAGCATCGGGCTAATTTTTAAGTTGCTAATCCAATTTTTCTTCTTCATTTTTTTAAAAAAACCTGCAGAACTCAACTATTTTTGTAAATATTTATCATTTAAGTGATCTATTTAGTGTAAGGAGTAACTTCAAATTCTGTTATCTCAAAGGTAAGATTTCTATAGGCGTTTGAGGTGCCATCGGAAGGATTATAATCATAGTAACCTGTTTCTGAATTATATTTATAATAAGATAAAACCAGCAAATATTTTTAGCAACCTTAGCATATACAATTTTGATTGTTTTTGAACTCTTGTGTAAAATTATTGTATTTAAAAAATATGTTCACACAAGACTAATTAATCTCTTGGCTTTTCCAAATATGACATCGTATTTTTTTGATTGTTTTTCTTTTGATTTTTAGTTGTCTATTTGTGGTAAGTTTTTTGTCTGTGAACCCATCATAAAAGAATATAAAAGAAGATATTTTTGCTTAAAAAATATTCATAAATATATTTTTAATATATTTTGTTTGTTTTATTTTTGATTTTGCGAGATAATATTTTTTAGTTAAAGGCAAAACTAAAGTGATTTAGTGACGCAAAGCTATAGGGTCTAATTTATAGACAGCCAGTTACCTAAAAATGGTTGTCAAAATGAAGTTAAAAGGTAAAAAAGAGATTATTTTTTCAAGTGTTATCTTATCGATTTCATTTTTTTCTGCGCTTACAGGAACATACGCATGGTTTACTGCAAGTAGAGCCCTTAGTGTTTCGATTTCGAACGTCTCTTGCTACGATCCAACTATAAAAAATATATCTTCTGAATTTTATAGGTGGAATGAAGATTTGTTAAGAGGAGAAATAATTTTAGATTCCGAAGCACAAACGTTTAAATTAGAAGAATATGATTCATTTATTCTTTCACGAAATGAAAAAATAGACAAAATTATTAGAGTAACTATCGATCACATTGCTCCTTTAGAAAATGACATGTATATTTCTTTGAAAGCAAATTGTGGTAGCAATTCTATTTTTGATAATAATAAGTATGTTAATAAACAAATTTCAAATATCATCCAATTTCAAGCGTTTTTGGCATATAATGTTAACCAAAATAACGAAAAAACAGAAATAAACACTAACGTAAATGAGAAAAGTCCAGATACAATTTTTAATTCAGTTCACACATATTTTAAAAGCGAAACTATTAAAGATGAATTTACAACTTTTGTAGATATTAAAACGGATGTTAATAATCCTACAAAAGAAGCATCTAAAAAAATAAAATTCTGTGACGAATCTATATTAATTCCACAAGGAACAGTTTCATCTGTTTTTTATATTGATTATACATATAATACAGATTTAGTTGATTTCTATTTTGATAATAGCGATGTTGACAAAGATGTTGGGTTGATTACTGGCAGTGTTATTGAATTTTTAGATGATATCGATAATATTTCGATACATTTTAGTGAGAGTAGTATATGAATGTAAAAAACGCTAGATTTAAGTTGCTTTTAACTGCTTTTTCTTCGTTAATCACATTGATTATCACTTCAATCGTATTAACATTTGCTTGGTTTGCACAGCGATACAACGTTTTAAATAATAATGAAAATATTTCTGGAAGTGTCTTACAAAAATATTTTGAGTGCGGAACCGGTACTCAATTAGATCCATTTGTAATTACTAGGCCAAAACATTATGAAAATTTAGTCATGCTTTACTACACAATGCCAGGATTTCCAAATGCAATAGAAGGCAACCACATTGAAGATAATGGAATGGTTTATGAAAGAAGTTATTACTTTGAAATTGGGTACGATTTTGATGGAACTGGCAAAAAAGTGTACAACTATGATAATGATGGTAGGCCGGTTACAGATCCTGAGAAGGAGAAATATTCAAATATTTTAAATTTAAATATATATAAAGGTGAAAGTGCTCTAAAACCACTTGGTTCAGTTGAATACCCTTTTATTTCTTTCGTCGAAGGGAACAATATTACATTAGCAAACTTCGAAATTAATGGGTCTGGATTTTGTGATATCGGTGTTTTTGGTTATGTTGGAGAAGGTGGAGGAGCTAATAATCTTTATTTTGATAATTACGTAATTAACACAACTGGAGCAACTTCAATAGTTGAAAATCCATCACCAAATCATATTGAACACCAACATAAAGTCAGTTGTTACACTGGATACATTGCTGGACATATTACAAATTCAAAATTTTTCACCAATGTTTACGCGAATAATTGCGAAATAAAAGGCGGAAATCAAGATTATCCTCTTTTAAATAATTATTCATACTATGGAATGGTTGATAGAGATATCGCAGCATCTGAGGTTGGTTCTGGTAAAAATTATAGTTTCTCTTTGAATTCATCAGCTGTTTATAACTATCTTAACAGCTATTATGATCAAGGAATTTTAATGGATTCTAATGGCGAACTAACTGGTGGCTTAAAAGATACAACAATGAGGGTTAGAAATACCGAATATGATAAGGATATAAATGATATAGAGCCTGTAGAATTAAAACCTGATTCTACGGCACTTCAAGAAAATCAAAATTTTTCACAAGGAATTTTTCTTGATGGTTCTGAATATCGAGTTGTTGGTGATTATTCAACATCTAACAATGGCACTTCCGACGCATCAAGAAATTATTCTTTATCAACCATAGGATATTTTGGACCTAAGGTTGATAAAGAGGAAAATCAATACGAAGTTTATTATAAAGATGAAACTGATCCTGAAAATATTAGAATGGTATCACCACCAACAGATACAACTGTTTCGAATAAAGGAAAAAATGACTTATCTACCACAGGACATTACTTTTATTATGATAATAATATTGAACCTAAGACATGGACATATATTGATTCGCATAATACTTCAGATGGTACAAGAACTAATTTGAATGTTAGTTTTGCTGACTATAACTTTCCCACAAGCATTAATTATGGGGGCACTCACTATCCTAACGGTTTTAAGGATATTTCGATCATTTTGTATTTAGATAATGACTATGCCATAACTGCAACAGAAGTAGCTAACACTGAACCTTTTTCTGATGATAATGTATGGGAATATAAATACACGCTTTTTGAAAATGGAAAAGTCGAATTAAAATTAGAAAAATATACATTTGAAAATGTGCTTGTTGGAACGCATAATATTTCATTAAAAATATTTTTTCATTGGCAATATAGACCATATATTATAACACATGATGCATATTATTTAGCTTATTATGGCAATAACTCTGAATCAACATCAATCAACCAAAAAACATTTGAAATAAAAGCAGGTGATTTAATTTATAATAATGATAAAGAAGTAAACGAATTCAATTACACGATAGGCAATGATACTAATAAAATCGATAATAAAGGAACGACTAATAATAACGACGATTACACATTTGAAACAACAGCATTTAGACCAATTCCTGTAGTCTCAAATGAAACTAAAGTATATACTTTATATGGAAAAGTTCCTAACGTAGAAGATGGTACATATAATTCGCTAAATTATATGAGCACGTCATTTTATTATGAATTTGAAAAATGGTATGCAAATGAAATTATTCGTCACGTCGATAAAGATAATTCTGGACCTGTTTATATAGGTGATGACCCTGATATTATAGGCTCAGGATATAATTCAAAAAATATTGATATTGTTGGTGGCGGAATTACTTTTGGTACGAATTACATAAATATTTCTGCTGAAGGATCAAATCATAAATTAACAACAAAACCAACTTATACAGATAATTCTGGAAATCCTACAAAATTTTATGCCACGAAATATTGCCCAAATTCAATTGTTTTATACCTTAAAAATGTAGGTGGAGACAAGCTTGGAACTATAAATGTAAACTATACAACAATTGGCGCAGTCCTTGGAATATCATTAAAAGCGCCTTCATTTAAAAAAGGTGGTAGTACTTTTATTGATTTTAGTAGTTTAGATGATGGCAGTGGTAGTTATTATGTTGCGAACGACTCTGGTTTTGATAGATCAATTTCAATTAATGGTATAAAACCGGATGACGCAAAGAAAATCTCTTTTTGTGGAATTGATGAAAATCGAAATGTTGTTGCTCTTTATAATTCTAATGGAGTTTTAGAACAAGGTGGTGATGAGAACAAAGTTAAATATTATGTGTTATGTTTAGGTTTGAAGTCTACTGGTGGTTTATTGGCTTCGCTTTTTGCAAATACGAGAATAACTAGGATTGATTTTTCTTATAAAGCCGATGAAGGTGCTGGAGGTGTTTTTGGTAGTGTTGGATTTAGATCTTTTCCTAATACAATTGATAGTACGATTTTGAATTTTTATTATGTTATTCCTTCTAATAAAGGTAATTACTCAATTTCAGTTAGTTTTGGACGGGATGAAAATGACCCTTCGATAGGAAGATATTCAGTAAATGGCGATTTCGATGATCCTACTACAGTTAAATTCTATTTGTATAACACTACTTCTTATACACTTAGTATTAATAATGGTGAGCCAATAAGTTCCTCTTCATATACATATACATTTACACCGCCTTCTTCACCGTGAAGAATGAGTAATTTACTATGTTTTTCCTATAATGAAACCATGGATTCTTAAATCTAGAACATAAAAACATTTAGTTCAGTGTTTGAATTTTTAATTCTATCTACGTTTGTTTCAATAATATTTAGTATAATTTCTGCTGTTGCGCTTATATAAGCTTCGTTTAAGTGACCGCCAACAACGTTATTATTTTTATCTGCAGTAAAGTAAAGAAATAAATTGGACACAATACACGTATTATTAATCTAAAATCATTCAATTTTTTGATGAGGAATTTTACAAAAAAATATTGGTCAAAAAATCTAAATATTTTCCAAAACCCTGCAAAACCCCAATATTTTTGTAAATATTTCAATTTCGTAATGAGCAAAGAGATGAAAAAAATAATTTATTTTTAAATTTGTTTTAATAGTAATAAATGCAAATTTTTATCTGCTAGATATGTATAAATTTAGATTTAAAATTTATAAAATCTAGAACTTAAAAATGTTTAGTCCAGTGTTTGGATCTTTGATTCTATCTACGTTTGCTTCAATAATCTCAAGTACAATTTCTGCTGTTGCACTTATATAAGCTTCGTTTAAGTGACCACCAACAACGTTATTATTTTTATCTGCAGCGCTCATATGAATATGAATATATGGCTCATTATTCATTGTTGAGGTGTTTCCTAGAAGAGAAACAATTTCATAAACACCTTTATAATTTGATTTCTTATAAAGTTGATTAGTTACGTCATATGTTCCAACTGTAAAATTATTTGTTGCGCCAATTCCTGTTACGGTTGCAAAAGAAATTTTTTCATATTTTAAGATATTCATAATTGAAGAAATTATTTCTTCGCCAACATCTAACCTAACAATTATGTGATTTTTTACTTTTTTATATTCCATAAGAAAACATTACCATATTTTTGAATATTATACCCCTCTTGTCTTTAAAATGTTAAAAATAAATAGGGAGAATTCAAAAATTTATGTTTAATTTTGTTGATGATGGTATTGCTTTAATTAGAAATGCTAATAAATATGTCTTTTTAGATGTAGAAAAAGAGATAGTTATTGCTTTAGAAGATAAAATTTATGCTTTTAAAGCAATGTATAATGGTGCCTTGTATGATAAAAGCGGAAATTGTTTTCACTATATTGGTCGCATTAATGGTGAAACTCTTTTAGAATGGGCAAAAAATACCTTATCCTCTTCTAGCGCATTAGCAGATATTTTTGAACAAGACATAGATGATGGAGAAAAACTGAATAAAATATCTATTCTTGTAAATAATGATATAAATGAAGCATATAAAATTTTGATAATTAATGAAAAAGAGTTAGCCTCAATATTTTTAAATGTATATAAAGAAATGAGCTATAAAGGAAAAGAAATTGGACTTGATGAATATCATAAAATTACTGAAAAAATAGCTAAAATTAATGAAATATATCAAGAGAAACATATTTTAAACGATATTTTATATGAAATTGACCTTGATAAGTGTAAAAGATACTTTGCTTTTAGAACTGATTATAATGGCAAAATATTGTTTGATATCTACCTTAATAAAAATGCAAAACTATTATGGAAAGCAAGAAAATATGCAAAAGACATATATAGCAAATCATTAATTGAAGATGTTTATTTAAGTAATATTTCCTTTAATTTAACTGATGATGAGCCATATATTGATGTTGATGAAATACCAAATTATTTCAAAATCGATGGTTATAGCACATCGAGTCATTATTATTCACACGGATTATTAATCCTTAATAGAATTAATGAAGTTTTATATCGTAATTTAATTCCGATTTTAGACGATATTTTAGTTGCATTAACAAATATTAAAGATATAGAGGAAATAAAAAATCATATTAATGAAGAATATATAGAAACGATTTCGATAAAAATATCGAATAATCAAAATGAGTATCAAATTGAAAAACCTGAAGTTGAATTAGATGATTTTAATAGTTTGAATCTTTCATTATTAAATGATTTTAGATACAAAGAAAAATTTGATTTGTCTGATGATTTAATATTAATTGTCTTAGATGCAACAAACATATTAGATTCAGATGATGATCGTATTTTAAGAGATGAAATAAATCTAAAAATGATTTCTATATCTGATGAAAAAGAACAAAAATGTAAAGAAATATTATTAGAAGGGCGAATAAATAACTCTTTTTACGCTGAATTTTTTAAAATTTTTGACAAATTCATTATAGATAATGGTGTCCCAAGAGCTTTTATTGTTCAAGATTTAGTAATGTATGGAATCCTAAAATATTTTATGAGGACATTTGGATATCCAGATGAAGTTGTTCATTTTCATTTTTAATATAAACATTCACAAATAAAATACTGTTAAAGAAATTTTTATTCTCATTTATAGATGCTTTTCTTAGGTTTAATTCAATAAAAATTACAATTACTAATTCTGATGTTCCAGACGTAATTAAATATTAATTTAAATTAAAGCTAATTCTTTGACTGCAACCAGTTAAAAATTAGCTTTTAATTTGCTTTTTAAACTCAAGTGGGGTTAAATTTGTTAATTTTTTAAAATATTTTGAAAAATAAGAAGAGTTTGTAAATCCAACAAGCAAAGAAATATCATTAACTCTCATGTCTGTATTTAAAAGTAAGTTTTTTGCTTCTTCTATTTGTTTATTAATTTTGTATTCAAGGATTGATATTCCAGTTTCTTTCTTAAATAAATGACATAAATGATATTTTGAAACATTTAGTCTTTTTGAAAGCAACTCTAAGTCAATATCGCTGCAAAAGTTTGCATCTATTATTTTTTTACATAATTCAACAGATGGATTATTTGTATTATTTTCAATTTCATGAAAACGAATATCTTTAAATCTTAAAAGCATATTTAAAAGAATCTTTACATACGATTCAATGTTATCAATGGCTAGATTTCTTACTTTTTTTGCTTCGAAAAATATCCCATCATATAAATTTTTAATAATTTCGTATTTT
>JAQXNS010000009.1 GCA_029098125.1 bacterium | reverse complement strand
AATTATTTAAATATTTATATATAAATATTACTTAATAGTACCAATAGAAGTTTTATTAACATCATAAACTTCAATAGTTAACGATTCATCATCAATTAAGAAACATTCAAATTTATATGTTAGTTTATCTTTATCAAAGGTTAATTTAACTTCTTCCCATTCAAATCTAAAGAAAGTATCAGTAGAAATATAAGCTAATGTAGTAATAATATCAGCATCATCGATTGAATAAGTATAATCATCAATTTTACTAGCACCAATAGTATTAACATTCCAATAAAGATCTGCAAAACTATTTACACAATCAAATACATCATATTTTGTATTACCAGCATCAGTTTTATAAACGTCACCAATAATTACTTTACCAGTATCTTCTTCATATAAAAATTCTTTTACTGGATCTCCAGTTTTTTCTACAATTAAACCAAAATCACCAGTTGTATCATTACTTTTTGTACCATAATATGCATTAGGAGTAAATTTAGAAATAGCAACAAAATTATCATCATAACCACTTTCTTTAATTTTATAATTAGTAGTAACTTTAACTGTATAATTTCTCATATTTTTTAAAGATTGTAGATAAGAAAATACTGTATCTTTTGTATTTACTCTTATTTTTCCTTTATCATGATCTTTAAAAAAGAAATCAAATTCAGTAGGAATTTTAGTAGTATTTATATCATTAAAAGTCATAATACTAGCTTGTCTAAGTCCTGCGGATTCTTTGAAATTAATGCAGAACTCAAGTTTTTTTTCAGAATTTAATGAAAAATACATATCATTAACATTACTAAATTCATATCCATTATTTGATCCAGAAAGAACATAACCAAATATAGAATACATTACTTTAGCATCTTCTGAATTAAGATTAGCAATATATAATTTATCATCAGTTAAACTATAATCTTTAGCTGATAAAGCTAAATCAGCTAAAGAATAAGTAACATTTTCATATAATCCATGAACATATTCACCTGTAGTAGCATCTTGTTCATAATAACCATAAGTTACTAATTTTTTGGTTTTACTATTGATTTTTATATTATATATACCAATATCATCTTCAATATAAGCAGTATAAAAATCTTTACTACCATCACCAAAATTATAAGCATAGAATTTAGGCATAAACCATTGATTCAATGAACCTAAATCATCTTCAATATGAAGGGTATAATTACTATTTTCTTTTAAAGAAGAAACTAAAGTAAATAAATCAGTTTCTTTTTCTTCCTTATCATTATTACAAGCAACTAATCCTCCACTAATTAAAGCTAATAAACTAATTTTAGATAGTTTCTTTATAACATCTATACGCATATGTTTCATTTCCTTCATATTCATCTTCATATATAAAACTTACTTTAAATGAACTAATATCTTTATTATCTAATACAATTGATAAATTATTGAAATAGCCTTTATTAGAATATCCAGTTCCAATAAGATTAATTTTACCTTTACTTATAGTATATTGGAAGCTAAAACTATCATAAATTGTAGTAGATGAACTATAAATATTAACTACACCTCTATTTGTAGTTTCTTCTTCTTTAAAAGTAACTACTATCTTATTTAAATAACTACTTCCATAAATAGAAGTTCCAACAAAAGTATTTGAAGTTAAGATTTTTCTAATTTGAGCATCAGTTAACTCTTGAATAATAGTAACTTCTTTACTTGTATTTAAATTTGGATGAGATTCACTAGTAATTAATAAAGTAATTTTAACTGTTTCAGTAATAGCTTCTTTAATAGGTTTAAGAACATAATATCCATAACTATTTTTATTTAAAGTAGCATATTTATTAGAATCTTCTTTTAAAGTAACTACTAAATCATCTAAAGCACCGACTGGATCGATATTTACTTTAAAATTCATTGTTTCATTACTAGTAATTGTTTCTTTAAAATCGCTAGAGAATTTAATACCAGTAGCTTCTTTATAATTAACTTTTAAAGTATAAGTTTTAGTAACGTTTTTACTTTGTAAAGTAATAACTGATTCACCAGCACTATCAGCCATTAAACATAATTTATTTTGAGCAACTCTTAATACATCTTCATTACTACTACTTATAATATTTATTCTATCAATAGATGTAGATGCATCACTTGGCAAAAATTTACTAACATCATAAACAATAGTATCACCAACATAGAAATTAGTGCCAGTTTCCCCAGTATAATTATTTTTAAAAGTAACATCAAAATCAGTGTAATAGAAATTATTATAATCAATCTTAGGATTATCTTCTTTATTCTTTTCACCTAATTCATAATTTAAATTAATTCTATAATATTCATAAGCTTTAGCATTATTGATAACATTAAAATTATCATCTAAATCACTACTATTATAAATACTATAATCATAGACTACTTCTTTAAAATTATGATTTTCAAAATTAATAGTTAATCGATAAGTTTCTTTAGTTGTAGTAGTCAATTTATTAAGAGCTAATGTAACTTTATCTTCACTAGCAACTATACTAGTATAAGGGGCACTACTTGAATTTAAAAATTGACTATCAATGATTTCATTTTGTAAGAATTCACCAAATCCATAACTATATTTAGTATAGAAACTATCAGCATAAAATGCCATTAATCCAGTCATTTTATTAGCGCTTTCTAAACTAATTTCACTATTAGAATTACCTATTTTTTGATAACTCTTATTTGAATTAGTAGCTACATTTTTAACAGTATATAAATATTCGTTATCTTGTCCATAATATAAGGTATATGATTCATTATCAAAATCTTTAATATCGTTATAAATATGATCATTATAAGCAGTAAAAGAGTTAGTAAATGTTTTTTCTTCTATATTTTTTCTTTTAATTGTATAAGAGAAATTACCTTTATTAACATCTTTAATTTCGTTAATTCTAGCTACTCCTACTTCACCTAAATATTTATCATTTTTAACTTCATAATCTTTGTTAGAAACTTTAATCTCATAAACTAAATCACTAACATTACTATTAGCTGGATAAGAAATAGTTAAAGTAGATGTACCACTAGTTAAACCCTTAATTAAACCAGTATTACTAACACTTAATACACTAGTATTACTAGAGATAAATCTTAATTCTTTATTAGTAATATTTGATGGTGAAAAGGTCACATTTATTTGAATTTCCTCGTCAATCCCAATTATTTTTCTAGAAAATGAAGAATCAATACTAGTAGCTACAATGTCTTCAACTTTAATATTTATAGTGGTGGAAATGTTCTTTCCATCACTAATAACTAAATTAGTTTCACCTTTTTTAAGTCCAGTAATTTCTAATTTATCTTCATTAAAAGAAATAATATTACTATCAAAAGAGTATTTAAGTTTTTTAACATCATAGTTACTTGGATTACAAGTAATTGAAATTGTTTTAGTTTCATTAATTAATAAAATTAATTCACTATCACTAGTAGTAATTGAAGTTAATTCATTTTCTTTTTGAACTGCATTACAAGAAGATAAAGTAGATAAACTAATTCCACTTATTAATAATGATCCAATTAATAATAAATTATTTCTTTTTCTCATAAAATTAATTAGTTCCTTCTAATGTAACTGTACAATTTGATGTAGGTACTGTAAATGGCCAGTAGTCTTTACTCTCTACACCTAGTTTAGAATAAATAGTTTCGCCATCTGTATCATTTGTGACTACAAGATTAACTTTTTTATATTGACTATAAGTTTCTGCAGGAATGTTAAATGAAGCAAAAAGTTGTGTACCAGCTTTTGCTGTTAATGTTTCATTTTCTGGAGAATAATCACTTCTAGACTCATGAATATAAAGATACTGACTTAAATTACCTGCTTTCTTTATTTCATATTTTTGATAAACAGCAGTTGAAACGCTAATAGTTACATCTTCACTAGGCATAACAAATTTAATTACAGAACTGCCATTATAATCAGTTGTATCAATAATTTTTACTTCAGTACCAGAAGCAGTAATAACTTTAGCTGTGCTTGAATCGACATATTTATCTTTTTTTATAGAAGAATTAATATTTAAGTTAACTTGAATAGTATGGCCAACATAGCCTTTGGTAACCTTAGTATAGTTATCTTTAAATTCGGCGGTAACTTCACTATTTTCTGCAAAATTTAATGCAAAACTTTGTTCTTCTACATAAGTAGGGATTAATGTAAATGCTTCAGAAGGTACAACAAATGAATAAGTTTTTGTTGTTTCATCATAGGTTACAGCTCCCCCGGTTGATAAGGTAAATCCTGTAACACTAAATCCTAAATTAGCTGTTACACCACTAATTGTAATAGTTTCACCAACAGTTAATGCTTCATTAGTAAATATTGCTTTTGATAAGTAATCTTTAACAGTCATACTACTAATTACATCTTTTTTATCAATTGTAATAACACTAGTTCCAACATTAGTAGTATCAACAACTAAAGAAACATCATTTGTAGGCATTGTAAATGAGTATTTAGTATTACTACCACTATTAATAGCAATTGCCGTTCCATCACTTAAAGAAACGCTATTGATCTTATATCCGGTTTTTCTACTTATTTCAAAACTAACTGTTTCACCAGGTGCAATATAATTTGAACTTAAGCCATAAATTTCGTATTCATTTGTAGTTGCAGCAATAAATTTCATTAATTTAGTAACATCAAAAGTAAGTTTTACTGTGTCTACATCAGTTGGTACTTTAAATGTATAATAAGTTCCACTATAGCTTGATTCAGCTTTACATTCTTCGTTTTCTTTATAGAATACTTTATTAATTTTATAACCATCTTTTACAGTAACAAAAACATAGCAAGTGCTTCCACCAACCATTTCAGTTACTCTTTGAGATGTATATGAAGATTCTGCAAATTCGACTTTTTCAATAAATTCGCTTGCTTCATAAGTTAAGCTAACTGTTTTAGCGAGCTTTAACTTAATAGTGACATCACTATTTGGCATAGTGAAGGTAAAACTATTATCACTTTGATCACAAGAAGCACTTGGTTTACTTACACCTTCAGTAGTAGGAGTAATTGATTCAACAAATGATTTGCTATAATAAGATCCTTCCCATAATAATTGATAACCATTTTTAGGAGTAATCTTATATGTAACTTTAGTTCCAACTGTTGCTTCTAAATCACCAACTACATCAAAATTTTCACTTCCTTCGAAAGTAACTTTTTTAACTCCAGTGACTTCTGTCTCAACTGAATAAGTTAAAATATCACCATCTTTGTATGATTTATTGACAGTATAATACCCTGAATAACTACTAAGATTAATTGGAGTTTCACCGTTTTTTGAGTATTTAACACTCTTTACAACGCTTCCTTTTTTACAAGCAACATAGATTTTAATTGATCCATAATCGTTAGCATAAACGCCATTTAATATACCGAAAATTTTATAATAAGTGCTAATCTCAGGTAATTTTACAGTAAATTTATTTGTAGCAGATTCATCATTCTTTAAGAATGCACCAACATAGATTGAAACATCTTCACTTGGCATAGTGAATGTTAAATAACCAGTCTTATTAGTTGCATCGACAGTAGCCATTACTAATTCATTATTAATATAAGCACCATATTCATATTTGCTAACAGGTTCATAAGTACCATTAGTTAAACTGAAAGTAAATGTAACTTCACTACCTTCAACTATTTCTTTATCTTTACTTACACCTTGAATATTGCCTACTAAATAAACGCCTTGAACATTTAAAACCTTATATTTAACTTCAACTTTATGACATTCACCAGTAATAGCAACATCAGTCTTAGGCATAATGAATGTATATTCTTCGCCTTCTTTAACTACAGTTAAATTAACTCCTTCAGTTGTAGAAGTTAAAGAATCGAAAGCATATTTATTTTCTAAAGTAACTTTAACTGTAATTTCTTTACCTTCTATACCAGCAACAACTTCTTCGCCTTTATAAAAGAATTTAGCACTCATTCCAGTAGATCCAGTAAATGCTAAATTATGAGTAGGAATAGCTTCATCTTCTAATGTTAAAGCAACATTATTATCAATCATTAAGAAACTATATTCTTCGCCTTCTTTAACAGTATTTAAAGTAACATCAGTACTAGTTAAACTCTTAAATCTACGATCTTCAGTTGTATTTTCAATAAATACATTAACAATATCGCCTTTTTTAGCTTCAGTAACAGCTTTTTCACCAACTTTGAAAGTAACATTAAATCCATTAACAGCGTTAACACTTAATGTTTTATTTTCATAAACTTTATCAGTTAAAGTAGCACTAATAGTAATGTCTTCTTCACCCATAACGAATGAATATTTGCTACCTTTAGAGATAACTTCAAGACCTTCTTCACTATTATTTACCAATACTTTATCAAGTACTTTTTCTGTATTAGTAACACTAACTGTAATAATAACAGTATCGCCTTTTTTAGCTTCAGCTACATCGGTAGTTATACTATAATCATTACTTGTTTCACAATTAACTTTGTGTGTTTTCTCTACTACTTCAGTATTATTATTATTGCAAGATACAGAAGTCATTGCTAAGCCTAAAGTAGAAAATAACAATGCACTTGTTAATAAATATTTTCTTTTTTTCATGAAAAAATCCTCCAACTTTATTGATTATAGAATAGGAATTATTTTTGTAAAGGGCGAAAATTGATATTTCTAAAATATCTTTTAATTAAATCAATTAAAATAATTTTTGCACATTTAAAATATTTTAAATATTTTAATATATACAATTAACTTTATAACGTATTATCTATTTTTTTAAACTGTTTCTTCTATATTTCTTCGATAATTATGCCTGTACTTGTAGTAACACTAGAAGTAAAATAACTATCAATTATTCCATTTCCATCTAATAAATAATAAGAATAATATAATTTTAATGCATATTTATAATTTGTTTCTAATTCTCTAAATTTGCCTTCTTCTAAAGTAGTTGTTTCATATAAAGTACTTCCTTTATAAAGTTCAGTTTTAATATAAGTTGCAGGTATTTTTTCTTCTTCTTTAGCTATTTTAAAATAAATAGAATTAGCATCAGGAGAAACTGCATCAAAAAATACTCTAGGTGCTTTATAAGCTAAAGTTTGTACTCTTATTGAACTAGATTCAGTTTGAATTCCTAATCCATCTTTTAAATCGTATGAATAATTATAAGTTATATTATAAATCGTATTTGAAAATAAATTTTCAAATATATAAGAGTCTTGTACTGTATCATATTTATCTACCTTAGTATTAATATTACTTAAAGTTACATAGTTTTCTTTATTCCTTTCATTAATATAAGTAAATCCATTAACATTAAAATTATTTTCCCCTAAATTTAAGACTGAAGAATTAAATTTAATTATTACTTTTTTATTAGTTGACTCTTCATGAAAAATATCATTTATCTTAAATGAGGAAATTGGATAATTATAAGAATTATCTAAATAAGCAAATAAATAATAATCTTTATTTTTAATAAATATATCAGTACTTGAGCTTTCATCTAAAGACTCTCTAAATAAAATTTTAGAAAAATTAGGAACTGATAATGGCTTCTTTTCTTTAGATTTTGAATAGAAAATTCCTAACGAAATAGACAACTAAATAACTGCTATAATTCCTAAAAACCCTGCTAAACCCGCATAAAAATATTTTTTTGGCTTTTTGCTTAGTAATTTTCTGGTTATTATTTGGTATAAGATTAGTCTCATTATTTATCAAAAATAATTCTTCATAATTAAGATTATAAAAATTACATAAGGTAATAAATTCTTCAATAGATGGTAATGCTTTACCTAATTCAAAATCAGATAATCTTTGAATAGATATTTTTATTTTTTTGGATAACTCTTTTAAAGTTAGTTTTGATTTTTCTCTATAATAAGCTAAATTTTTATAAATATTATCAATATTATAATTATTTAAATCTAAAGTAACTTCTTCATTACTAATGTTTTGATTAAAAAAATCATTAATGCTTATTTTTAAATATAGCAAAGATCTATAATAATTGATAAAGGTATCTTAGTTTTATCGTTTTCATAATTAGATAAACATTGAGGTGTAATATGTAAAAAATTACTCAATTCAGCTTGAGTAAGTTTAAGAATAACTCTTCTTGTTTTTATAAATTCCCCCAAATTTCATAATAATTATTTTATATTTTAACCCAATACAAGTAAAATTGCCATTTTTAGTCGATTCATTTAGCGTTTCATTTTTTCATTGATATGATAAAAAACGTCAAGCCTCTAACATAAAATCGGAGATAAAAAATATGACCAAAACATGTATAGTTCTTTATATTTATGATTTATTAAGGAAGAATGGAAAATTTAAATTAGACGACATTGAAACTAAATTTAATTGTTCAAAAAGGACAGCTGCTCGATATATGGCAGAGTTAAGAAAATATTTCAAAATATTTAATGTTCCATATAAAATTGAATATGTAATTAAAGATAGAACATTTAAATTAAAAATTATTTGATAACCCATATTATATAAATAGATATAGCAGGTATATAATTTAATAACAGATTCATAATCAAAATAAAAAGATACCTCATTTAAGAAGTATCTAAATTATTAATTTATATAATTATATTAAATAATTATTTAGTTTTAGTTAAAGTAGCAGTATAGGTTTGATAATTACTTGTCGTAGTAAATTCAACTTTATAAGATCCATCACTATTTTTAGTTAATACAAAATCAATGTCACCTATTGAGAAATAAAATGTGTTATTATAGAAACCAATATCAGTTGCGTAATATCCAAAATAATCTGGATTATCAATAACTACATAAATAGTATAACTTTCACCATATTTATCTTTTTGACTACCGATAGTAATTTTTATAGATTTACCATCATAAATACCACTAGTAGTATTTTCATCTTTTTTAAGAGCTAAAGTTCCTTCATAAGTTCCAAATAAACTAGTTTTTGAATTATAAGATTCTAATGTAGTAATATCAAATGGTAAAACATCCTTGTTATAACTAATTTTATATGTAATAAATTGGCTTTCATTACAAATAGATTTAATTTCGTTGATATGATTATTTTCATCTAAAGTAAGTTCTACTGTATCCATTGTAATACTATAACTTGCTTCATCTAAATCCATAATAGGATCAAAATAAAAAGTAAATTTATCAGGACTTAATTTATCTATTTCAGTAAATACATAATTTTTATTTTCTTCGTTATAAATAAAACTTTCGACTGGTACTACTCTTTTTGGTAAGAAAGAAGATAAACTATCATAAGTTTTACCATCAAGACTATAAGCATCTTCTTCATAATAATATTTATTATTTTCATTAATAATTTCGTGAGCTTTACCATCTTTTAAAACAAGGCCACTAAAATCTTGAGGTTTATTAGGATCTACATAATAAACAGTATCATTACCATAATATGCATTAACTAATCCGTATTTTGTTCCAGCAACATCAGCATCTCTAATTACACTAAACCCATTAGTAAACATATAAGTAAAAGCTTCTTTTAAAGTATCATGATAAGATTCATGTTTTAATGGTGAAATTATATCAGCATAATTATCAATAGTTTGATCATTATTAAGTTCCATATTAACTTCATAATGTATAGTATCTGTAGTTGTACTAACTTCTTTAGTTTTGATATAAATTGTAGAAGTTTTATCATCAACAATCTTTAATTCAAATGTATCAAAAACACTAACATTTAAAATAGGAATTTTACTAACTATATTTCTAGCAAATACATTACGATTTGTATTTTTTTCTGTATCTAAAGAAAAATCTAAATAATAAGTTGATTCATCTTTTTTAGAAAAGAAAGATAGATCACATTCTTCATCTAAAAAAGGATTTGATACAAAAGACCAACCCATATTATCTCCATCAGATGTGGTTGCTTTTTGTAATTCTAACTTATTTTCGCTATTTATAATATATTCACAAGCATAATTATCTTCTGATTTAAAATAATTAACTGCTCCTTCACTACTACTAGTTTTAACATCATAATGATACGATTCAGTAGTAAATCTAGTATTAAAAGTAGATTTAGTTTCTTTATCATTATAAAACTCACTAATAGTACCGCTAACTCTAAATGAATTTGCTAAATCTTCATATAATTTATTAATAGTTCTTACATTTGTCTTTTTTTCTTCATTATTACAACTAAATAAACTTGAACTAATTAAACCTAATACTAATAAATAAGATATCTTTTTCATAAATTCTCCTCGCTCACGATTTAGATATTATACATGAAATATTTATTTATAAAATAACAATTTACTTAGAATTTTATGCATTAATAAATTAAATTTATAACTATATTACAATAATTAATATTGTTAAATTATTGTTTTATTCTTTACAGTATTTCAAAAATATTATTAAATAATTTTTTGGCGTATCGTAAATTAAAAAATATTAAAAGCAAAATATTAAATGAAGCACTAGAAATTGGCGCAACTGAGGGTGTTTATAATATTACTGCGAGAAAAATCGCTAAAAATTGTGATATTTCTACTCATACTATTTACAATCACTTTCTATCAATGCGTGATGTAATAGATTCTATTGCTTTCAATTATGACCGTAAATATATGGAAGATATTAAAAAAGTCATATTAGAAGGCTATAGTAAGCAAGAAATCTTTTATCACTTTTTAGATATATTTATTAGAGAAAAAAGTAATACTTTATATTATATATCTTATGTACATTGTTATGGTTTTAATCCAACTTCTAAAAACGATCGAAGTAAAGAATTTATACCTTATGCCAAATATATTTTTAATGATAATTTAGATGATGATACCATAATGTTTTTATGGGATTTCATAACTCGTATTTTGTTCTATTACGCTGAGAAAATTATTAAAGGTTTTATACCTTATGATGAAAATTATAAAAATATGATGTTTAATGCTATAACTCAAGGTATTAATAATTTTATTAAAGACAATATTAAATAATATACAATAGTTTTAAATTTAATTTTGATTATATAAAAAAATCGATAACCATAAGATATTTTTATTGTTGCTACTTAAATAGAGATATTAATTAATTAATTCCATTTATTTTCATAAGGAACAAAATACAAAATTATAAAAATTGTTACTTTAAAGAAAGACAATTTTACAAAAATAGTTGAGTTCTGCAGGGTTTTTGAGAAATTCATAATAAAAAATAGCAGTAATTTGGAGGATAGCTTCGATGATTTCTAATGTTTTTTATGTCTCAAAATGACTTTAATAAATGTTATGAAAATACCTAAAATTTATTAAAAAATTTTACTATATATGGAATTTGAAACGATTAAAACAGACTTATCAATTAACTTCGTATCATAATAGTTATAGATAATATTTGCACAATTTTCATTATTTGCTCTGGCCAAAGAAGTGAATTATGAACGTGCTAATCCATTAAGATTAAGAATTTAATCCTCAGAAAATTTTTCACGTTTAAATAAATATGATTCATTATGGCGTAGGCATAATTTATAAAAAAATAGGGTTTTCTTATATTCAAATATAAGGAAACCCTAAATTGATATCTTAAGATAAAATCTAATCAATAATCACTCTATAAAAAATAATAACAATCATTTAACTCTATCCAATATTTTAAAAGTTAACACTTTCTTATATTTTAGAAAATAAATCACTTTTATAGACTTTTGATAGCATTTATCTCGTTCAAAATAATTAATAGAAATAGAAAATAATTTTATTACATTAGGAATTAGATTTTTCAAGTGTATATTCACCATCATAGAGCTCATTATATCCATAAAGGTAAATTTCGTCAGGATCGATATATGTAAATGTCGCCTTTGTGTCATCATCATCTGTTAATGTAAAAATAAATTGAACTCCTTCGTTTTCATCATCTTCGAATGTATATGTATTATTATCTTTTGAAATATATGAAAAAGAATGTTCAGTATCCAAAGCACCAATAAAAATAGCACTTCCATCATTTGATACGGTAAATTCAAAAGGACCAAAAGAACTATCTTCACCTTCCCATGTCCCAATCATTGGCCCGTATTCTTTGTCGTCTAAAGATAAAGGCTTAATTTTAATAATAATTGATTTTTCAACTTTATTACCATTAGCAACCGCTACGCTGGCTGTAACAATAACATTACCAACAGCTCCATCGTCTTTTTTGGTGGATAAAGTAGCTTTATAAGTGTCATTTTTGTTATAACTAATTGTTGCAATTGGTTTGCCACCAAAAGTTGCTTCATCCTCATTTTTAACTTTCCAAGTAATATTATTCTCTTTTGTTGTGATACTTGAAGCGTTTGTAAATGAAGCTGATAATTCAAGATCTGATCCTTGTTCGACTTCAGTTGAAGGAGTAGTAATATTAATTCCAGCTGGATAAACAATATCTTTAACAACAAAATGTAAAGTGTAATTTACTTCTGGGTTAGAAGAATCAGAAATTTTAACATAGGCCTCATCAGCAGATTTAAGGAATTCTAAGGTTGCATAAGTATCCTCCCCATCTTCATAACTCACACTAATTACTTCTTCATTCAAAGAAGTAAAAACAAAATTAGTAGAATTTGCATTTGTTGGTAAATATTTAATATCTTCTGTATAGATATGTGCTTTTTCTCCTACCAATGCTTCAAAATTACCATCTTCATTTTTAGTTAAAGATTTGCTTGTTACACCTGTAATAGATTCCATGTGTATAACTTTCGTTGTGTTATAGGAAGTCTTAAGCATGTCTGCTAAAGTACCATTTTTGAGATATTTAATGTCACTTACAACAGCGCCTTTACTAGAATAAATTATTTCAGCTTGTTCGCCTTTTTCATTTGCATATATAAACTTAACACCGTCAGATGTATGTTTATATGTTCCAGTATATGCTAATTCAAAAGTATAATTGCCATTTACTGCAGATAGCATTGTAATTGTAGCTTTATTTTCTTCGACAACAAGATTAAAAGTTTCGTATTCTTCAGCGTATTCACCAATTGCCGTTTCTGGAATTGTAGCTGTTTCTTCGCTAAGTTCAACATAAACATCATTTGTAGATTTACTTGCAATAAATTTAAATGTGCTTTCAGTAGTAGTTAATGGTTTGTTATTAACAATAATTGATGAAATGGAGTAACCATCGACAAGTGTTAAACTAACAGTTACTTCATCATCTTTCATGATAAGCTTCTTATCTACTTTATAAGTAGCTGCTTTATCATCACTTAATGAAACAACAACTTCGACTTCTTCTCTTTTTATTGCTTCTAAATCAATAGTTGAAGTTGTCAATTTTACAAAATAATCGCCACTTTCACCTTCTTTTAATGTTGCTTGAGATGGATCAACTTCATATAAATCAGCATCAACTTTTAAAGGCATTATTTCTGACTTTGAATTCTTGTAAGCTGGGTTGTAAATAGCATCAGTAACTTTATAGAATTGGACATATTTTGCTTTTGATGGAACAGTAAATGACCAATATTGTACACCATTAAAATGACCAGGATTGCTTAATGCAATTCCTGCTGTACCATAAGTTGTTGTCCCTATTTTTTCATTATTTTCATCATAAAATTTTGCACTAGTTGATAATCCATCTTCATACCATTCTTCAGCATTTTCTAAAACATTTGATTTAAAATAAATTGTTCTACCTTCATGATCATAAGTTTTATTAACCGAAGTTGTTTTTGGAGTGGATGTTTTAGTAGTTTCACCTTCTTTTAAGGTAAGAGATGCTGTAATCTCATAGCCATAAGCTTCGCTAACAAATCCTTCAGCAGCACTATTAAATTCTATAGTATATGTTGCTATATAGGCGTTATCTTCTCTTTCTTCAGCAACAGTTGTCCAACCTTTGCTGCTCCAATACATCGTAGAGTCGCCGTTTTTAACTCCTTCATAAACTGATCTTACATCATATTCTTTAACATCACTTTTATATGTTCTTGTATAATTTAAACTCAAGTCCTTGTCTAGTGAAGCTTTGAATGGAGTTAAAAATCTTAAATATTTTTTACCTGTATTGCTTTCACCATATTGAGCGTAGGTGTCGTATACAACGCTCTCATCAGCTTCTGTAATTTCACCTAATTGTAAAGATTTTGAATGATTTAAAAGATCAATTGTCGCTTCTTTATAAGGGCTAATTTTTTGACTGCATCCAGCAATTATTGGTAGAGAAACAAAAGAAAGTGCTAATAATGTTATACCTTTTTTCATTATTCTTTACCTCCATCAAAAATGCTCCGTGTTTCATCTGGGTTAAATGAATCCAATGTGCCTTCATTTGAAACATCACCACTCGCTAAAATAACATCATTTAAATTTAATAAAGTAATCTCAATTTTTGGTTTTTTGTAAACTTTCATTTTTACCCTCCTATCTTGCAAAAACCTTGCAATCCCCCAATCAAATTTATAAAACACAAAATTTTTAATAAAAGATCATGTTTAATTATTAATAATTATTTTTTAAAGACAAATCTGTCCAAAGTGATTTGAATAGATTTTCCAATTGTTGTAGCACTAATTTTGAATTCAATTTCATCTGCAGATGGAAATTCAACTTTCATTATCTTTGAAAAGTCTTTACTTAGAGAATTTTTTACTTTATCAGTAATATCGATAATTTCTTCACCTTTAGTCTTACTATTTCTAGCAATTATTGTGAATGAAGAGATATTTGAAAGATTACCAAAATGATTTTCGTAAAATAAACCATACTCAAATTCAAGACTATTAACTTCGTGTTCACTAAAATTAAATTTAATTCCAGGTTTATAATTAGAATTAATTACATCACTTGCAGCAGGATCAATTGTTAAATAATTTCTACTTTCAGTGAATATGTCACTATATTTTCCATTTACAAGTTTTGCACCGCTTCCAACAGAAATACTATAATCATCTAAGGACTCTTCAGTCTTATTCAAAGCTCTAGCAGTATGATTTTCAGAATCAATATTTATTATTTGTAAATCATAAAGGGCACCAGTTGAATCAATTTGTGACTTTTCATTAATAATGATTTTTATATGGCTAGATTCTAATGTGCCGTTTTCACCCTCAACGGTTGCATATATTTCAGTTTCGCCCGATTTCATCGCATGTACAATTTTATGTCCACTAGTATATGCGGCTTCAAGTTCAATCATAGTTTCATCATAGTGCCAAGTTACTTGTCTATTTTTTTCATCAACAATTTGATACTCTTTAAATTCTGTTGGATCCAATACAAGTTCTAATTCGATTCTATCATCTAGATTGATAACTGGATTGCTTGCAGCATCTTTTTCGTACTCTTGATTTTCAGTTATTTTAAGATCTATTGATTTGTAATATGCTTTTTCATAATCTTTTTCATAACCTTTATACTCATAATATCTAATTTTATTAGTTTCATTTGGCGCATCATGCTTACTTATGCCAGTTGGGGCTGCTGTTTCATTAAAATTATATAAATCTATAATGATATAATTCTTTGGGTCTTCAAAATTTTCATCACATAATGCAATGATTTTATTGATGTAGCCAGCTTCATTTATTAAAAAAGAAACATCAATTACTTCGTTATACCATGCAAATCCGAACGCTGTTCGATTCAGAGTTTCTACAACTTTTGAATCATTAATATAATATAAACCTTCAGAATAAGATAAGGTATCCGCATTAAACCCATTAAGCAAAAATGGAAGATATAGATAAGCGTTCCAAATAGAAAGATCTGCGTTATGATATCCTTCTTGAAGCCATCCACCTTTTGAATTAGGATTTCCTGCTTCTTTTTCAAAATATAAATAACTTTCAAAAATATCATTTTCTTTTTCAACATAATATTCTAAAAAAGCATTTTCATAACCATAGCTTTCAGCAATATCACTACTATATGTAAAAACGTAATTATCGAAATAATATTCTTGGAAAGACTCACTCATTTCACCGTTTTCATATTGCATATAAACATTTGCTGTAAGATTTGAGTAATCTTTTTTAAGTGCCTTTTCTAAAACAGATAAAGGTGTCTCTGGTTCTGGATCTGGTTCTGGATCAGGCTCTAGGTCTGGTGTAGGGTCTGGCTCAGGTTCAGGATCTGGCTCTGGTTCTGGATCAGGAGTAGGGTTTGGTTTCTCATCGCCTCCGCTTGGTTCTTTATTATTATTTTCATCATTTGGCATATCGCTAGAACAACTTGTAACGCTTCCAATACTAAGTAAAACTCCCAATGATAAAATAAATAAAATTTTCTTTTTCATTAAAATACCTCCAAATTTAATATAAAATTGCAACACAAATCTCGTTTAATTCAAGGCAGTACATTAAACTTACTTTATGTTCGCTATTATCCTTATTATATATATACTCTGATGTTGTAATTGTATATTGTCCCTCGCTTGTTCCTAAGTAAGAATTAGCAAATCCTACTTCTTCAAGTAATGCTCCATATTCATATAAATCATCACTTTTAATTCCTTCGTAGTAAATAGCTAAAATTTCGTTATCATTTTTATCGTATACAAAGGAGTATGAAATTGATGAATACTTGTTTGTGAATTTAGGTAATGAAAAACCTAAAATAGCTAATTCATAACTGTATGGATAAGATGATGTAATAGACATTTGAACAGTTTTATCATCATACATATATAAAACAATTTTCGTTAATAAATCATTGCTTGTTGCGTAATATAGATCATTTGATTCTTCAAGAATATAGTTTTCTTCTCTAAGAAGATCTAAATAAGAATTAAAGTTTTGCTGATTTGTGTTATAACAATTAATCAAAAGTCTAATCGAATAATTAGAACCAACAAAATCTTGAGAAATTCCATAACTTTCCGCTTCTAATGGAGAAACATCTACACCTAGATAGTATTTGATAGTATCTTTTGGAAAAGTTTCAATTCTTGCAACAACTTCATAAACCATAAGATCAAAATGCTTTTGATCCTCTTCTTCAACTAACCCATATTGAATATATAAATCTGTCGTTTTGGAAACTTCTTTATATCCCAAAGAATAGGCACTAGAAATTAAAAAACCATTTTCTTTTAAAGATTTTTCATATATAGATTTAACCAAAGCTTCTCTTACATCAAAACATTTTATATAGGCAAAAGTAATATTATTATCATCATTTACACCAAAGGATGCTTCATAAAATTTGGCATCCACACTTGGAATTTCTTCCTTTGTCTCATTCAATACAAAAGAAAAAATACAAGATATGTCATCCCGCTTTTCACCTTTAATAACTTCGTCTTTAGATAAATCAGAACATAAAGAAGGTTCTTCACTTTCAACATTTGAATTATTGTTATCTTCTTTATTATCATTGTTATCCACAGTATCTTCGGTCGTATCCTTAATAACTGTAGAACTACATGATGTTAATAAAAAACATAAAGAAATAACGAAAAATTTTATAAATCTCATTTAACTCCCCTCATCAGATTTTAAAATTATAATTTTGTTATTAAAAAAAAATAAATTAATTAATTTGTATATTAATATAAAAATAATATTTAAAATAATTAACGACAATTTTAGTCTTTTAAAAGTTACATTAAAAATGAAAATATTTTCAAAAATAGTGGGGTTCTGCAGGGTTTTTGAGAAATTCATAATAAAAAATAGCAGTAATTTGTATGCAAAATTCAAATTACTGCTAATCTTTTTTTAAGTATTTTTATTCTTTAATTTTTATTTAAAGGATATTTTTTTCTATATTCTTTATAGATTTTACTTGTATTGACTTTTTTACAACATGCACATTCGCCAGTTGGTAAATGATTCTTTTTCCTATATATATGTCTGAGAATTAATGACATAAAGAATAGAATAATTAAACAAATTGTTACTATTGCAACTACCATATTAATTTAATCCTTTTTCTATCTTATTCATTCTTCTGTTATATAAATAGATCAAGATAATGACTACAGCAATCAAAGCTATGTAAATAAATACTGTCCAATAGAATGTTCCGATTAAATAAACCATTGAAGAAACAACAAATGATGTGATTATCCAGAACAAAATTGTTGATTTAAATTTATTTTTTGGAAGTTCAGATTTTGCAGTTGCAACAGCTGCAAAGCAAGGAATTGTTAGCATATTAAATGCAATAAAAGCAATTAAACCAGGAACGTTGATACCTGTTGCATTGATCATTTCGATAACAGAATCGATTCCACCTAATGCATCATCTGCCACAAAGCCTGCAGTTAAAGAAGCAGCTAAAGTTGCAAATGTTGCAATAACATTTTCTTTTGCAATTAAACCAGTAATTGCTGCAACCGCAAATACCCATCCAAATTGACCAAGTTGCGAACCAAAGCCAAGTGGAGTGAAAATTGGTTGAATAAATTGACCAATACTTGAAAGAATTGATTGATTTAATTCAGCATCTTCCAAGAATGACCAGTTCCAAGCAAAATGTGATATAAACCAAATAATAATTGTGCTTGCAAGAATAATTGTGAAAGCTTTTTTAACGAAATGTTTCAGTTTATCCCATAAATGAATCACCAAAGATTTAAATTGAGGTAAATGATACTCAGGTAATTCCATAATAAATGGTGGGATTTTACCTCTCATTATTGTATTTCTCATTAAAATGATTGAAATAATTGCAACAATCATACCAAGAAGATACATTGAGTAAGTGATTAAATCAGCATTAGCTAAACCAAATTGAGTAACAATAGCTCCTGAAATGGCAGTTAAAATAGGAAGCTTTGCACCACAAGAGAAAAATGGTATTACTCTAATTGTTGCGATTTTTTCTTTATCATCTGCTAATGTTCTTGTGTTGATCATGGCTGGAACAGAACAGCCAAATCCCATAATAAGAGGTAAAAATGCTCTGCCACTCAAACCGAATTTCCTAAAAATTCTATCTAGAATAAATGCGATTCGAGCCATATATCCACTATCTTCAATTATTGAAAAGAATAAAAATAAGAGCAAGATTTGTGGTAAAAATGAGAAAATTGAGAATATTCCGCCTAAGACGCCATCAACGATAAGACCTACGCACCAATCTGGAGTATTCACGCTAACAAGTCCATCATTAACTAAAGAACTTATCATGTCTGTTGTTCCAATAACTAAATTTTGTAACATGACGCCGAAGGAATTTATGCCTTCAGACGTATAAAATAATTCCTCATAAGGTGTGCCTTCAAATAACAACGGAACATTTTCAAATAATCCAAAAGAACCAATAAAGAAGAGATTCGTAGAGAATGTTAAATGGAAAATAAGGAATAAAATCACTAAAAATATTGGGATTCCAATCCATTTATTTGTCAAAATTTTGTCTACTCTATCTGAGAAACTTATTTTTTCTTTACCGTTTTTCTCTGCTTTAACTGCTTTATTGCATTCGTTTGTGATGAATTGATATCTTAAATCAGCAATTGTAGCTTCAAAATCAGTATCTTCACTATTTGAATAATTATCTTTTTTATATTCATCAATAATTGAAACTAAATTTTCGTTGTTCTTGACTTCAATTTCATCATTTTCAATTAATTTTGTTGCATGAAATAATGAGTTTTGTACATTTTTGTTTTGATACTCAGCTTCAATCTTCTTAATTAATGAACTAATTTTTTCATCTTTAATTACTGATAGTCCTTTTCTTGTTTTATTTGATGCACCTAATGCTTTTATCATTAATGTATCTAAATTTTCTTCTTTTAATGCACTAATTCCAATAACTGGGACACCTAATGTTTTTTCAAGGAGCTTTTCATTTATTGAATTTCCGTTTTTTTCAACAATATCAATCATGTTTAAAGCTACAATGACTGGAACATTCATCTCAATTACTTGAGTTGTGAGATATAAATTTCTTTCAAAATTTGTTGCATCAATAATATTGATAATACAATCTGGATTTTCTTCTAAAATATAATTTCTAGAGATAACTTCTTCAGATGTATATGGGGATAATGAATAAATACCTGGTAAGTCAACAATGTTGACTTCAATATTTTCTTTTTTATATTTATATTTTCCTTCTCTTTTATCAACTGTAACACCTGGCCAGTTTCCAACGTGAGCTGTACTTCCAGTTAATGAGTTAAATAAAGTTGTTTTACCAGAGTTTGGATTTCCTATTAAAGCAAAATTTTTCATAATTTTGCATCCACCGATTCAATATCAATTAAGGCAGCTTCATCTTTTCTTAAAGTAAGTTCATATCCTCTAATTGTGATTTCAAGCGGGTCACCAAGAGGAGCTTTTTTCCTTAAAAACACCATTGAGTTCGGAGTGACTCCCATATCAAAAAGCCTTTTTCTGATATGTCCACTACCATTAATCTTTTTAATCTGGCCAGTCTCGCCAACGTTCATTTCGCTTAATTTAAACATTTTGATCCTCCCTTCTTGCTACAAAAATCTTTGTGGCGATGTTTTTATCTATCGCTATTCTTGAATCTTTTATTAAAACAATTAAATTGCCACTTGTTTTTGATAAAATTTCAATATTTGCATTCACTAAAAGGCCTAAAGAATTAAGTCTCTTCTTTACTGAATCCTCAAGTAAAATCTTAACAATGGTTAAACTTTCATTTAATGGAGCAAAAGCAATAGGCATAAGCAAATTTCCTTTCAGTTAGTCATAACTAACTAGAAGATATTATATTATTCGAAATTTAATAATCAACAAAAACTATAAAAAATTTTCAATCTAAAAAAAGATCATTTTGATCTTTTTAAATGATCTTTTATTTTTTGAAATGATTCTTCACTTAAATCATGCTCAATTTTGCAAGAGTCAATATAAGCTTGTTCTTTATTAACTCCAAGTTTTATTAAACCCTGAGCAATGATTTCGTGTTTTTCATACACTCTTTTTGCCATCTCTAATCCGCTTTCAGTTAACTCAATGTACCCATTTTCATCAATTTCTATGAAATTTGCAATTTTAAGTTTTTTCATCGCAATAGATACTGATGGTTTAGAAAAAGACATTGATTCAGCTATATCAATTGATCTAACTCTGCCTATTTTCTCTTTAAGCATTAGAATTCTTTCTAAATAATCTTCACTTGATTCAAATTTGTTCATAACAAAATTTTATAATGTTTACCTAAAAATATAAAGAAATAAATAAATGTAATAAAATAGTACAATAATTTTTTGCTCTAATTTTTTAAAAATAGTGGGGTTCTGCGGGGTTTTTGAGAAATTTTTATAATTAAAATGATTTATTACAAAATTCTAGTAATCTAAATTAAATCTAGATAATAAAAAAGTCATGTAATGAGGAATAGTTAATGTGTCCTCACTTGAGCCAATATTGTAATCACCGATCTTAATTAATTTTGTTTCACCATAATGGTCTTTATTTTTCAATACTGTTTTACTTGATTTTGTATTTCCATTTTTAGCCTTTGCCTCAATTAACGTAGCATATCCTTGATATGAAATAACAAAATCAATCTCTAAGCCACTTTCTTTAGCAAAGTAATAAGGTTCAAAACCACTCTTAATTAAGGAGTCAAAAACAAGTGCTTCATAAATCGCACCTTTTCCTTGTCCTAAATTGCCTTTACTAATTGCGATAAGCGTATCTAATCCATACATTGAAGTTACAAGTCCAATGTCTTCTGGGAAAAGTTTGAATTGCGATTCTATTTTTTCCCCATTAAGAGGTAATGAAGGTATTTCAAGGTTGTATGCCTTTGAAATGATATGTGCTTGAATTAAATATTCAATGGCATCTTTTTTTTGCATAGAATTGCCGCTTTCAATTTTAGAAACAATGAATCTTTTATTTTCTTTTGTAAGAAAAGAAGGAATTAAATCGAAAACATGTTGAATTCTAGCTACTTCTGATGGCATAAATGATGGATTCCCGTTTTTATCTTTTCTTCTACCAAAATCACTTTTCATATCAAAAACAATACTATTTAAAATTCGATATGCAGACATTAAATTCTTTTTATTTACATAATCCTTTACTACTTTAGGAAAACCACCAATACATGTATACTTTAAAAATTCACTTTTAAATAGCTCATGAACGTTTTCAGGAACCGGCTTTCTATCCTTTAAGTATATAGATAAATTATCAATTTGTTCTTCTGTGTAACCCAAAGCCCATAAAAATTCTTCAAAATCCATAGTTTTCATATTATAGACTTCTTCATAACCTATAGGTGCTGGCGTAGAATCACCTTTAATATACCCATTGATTCCTAGATACGAACCACTTCCAATAACTTTGTATCGACCATCTTTTTCAAAATTTTTAAAAGACAACCTTGCTCTCGGACATTCTTGGATTTCGTCGAAAAATATTAATGAATTACTTGGATTTATTTTAATTTGTGGAAATCTTAACGAAATATTAGATATTAGTTCATCCACCTCTAAAGAATTATCAAAGTCTTTACAATATTCTTGATGAGTCCAAAAATTTAATTCAATTAATGTTAAATTGTTTCTTTTTGCAAATTCTATAATACTTTGAGTCTTGCCACATTGCCTAATTCCAACAACTAACGCTGGTGATTTGTCCTTTCTAAGTAACCACTCATCTAAATACTTATCAATCTTTCTTTTATAGTACATATCAGATCCTCTTTACTAAATTCGGAGCGAGTTTTCAACAAAATTTTATAAAATTCGGAGCGAGTTTATATAGTATTTTTACTAAATTCGGAGCGAGTTTTCAATAAAATTTTACAAAATTCGGAGCGAGTTTTGACAAAAATTATTCAACTCAAATCAATAGCACCCTTTTAATTAGAAGGTAAATTTAGCAAAAAACCATTAAAAATTGTGCAAAAAGCCATATAAAAACACATTTTAGTGAACATTTCTTATATTTAAATAGAACTGTATATGTTTTAAATATTCTTCTTTAATCTTCTTTATTATACAGATCAAGAATTCTTGATCTGAAATCGTTATATAAATAATTGAGTTTTGATTAGTATATTTCTTAAAAGAATCTATATCGTCATTTAATAAATATTCTCTAATATTTGTACCATGAACATTGATGTGGTCTCTTGATAATGGCACAAATTTGATATTCTTTTTTGCTTTTTCATCAAAATAAGCTTTAATCCATCCAAGAATATTATTTAATTCAGACATAAAAATTCCCCACAAAAAGATTCTATCTTTTTTTGTTAATATGTACAAATAGACCACGGTGATTTAAAAAGTTTGAAGAAAAAGAGGATGAAAACCTATCAAGTTTCTAATCATCCTCTAATAATAATTTTATTTTTATATTTTTTAAAAACTAAATTGTTTCTTTCTTTATAAAATCGAATAAATGTACTTTTCCTAAGTCGAAGTGAACATTAAATTCTTCTTGTGGCATATATTTTCTATTTCCTGCAGGAATTTTAGCTATGAAATCTTTGCTAGCAAAATCTAAATGAATATAAAATTCATTTCCAAGAAGTTCGCTAAAATTAATATTTAATTTGTAAACCTTACTTTTTTCATATTCTTTGTTGTTATCAACATGATGGTGAATATCTTCTGGTCTGATGCCAAAATAGATTTTAAAAGCTTGATTAGATTTAATTAAATCATAATTTTCCTTTAAAAGAGGTATCCTTTCAATGCTTTTTTCAATCTTTTTGATTAATTTTTCATCTTTTAGCTTCTTTTTTTCTTCTTCTAATTTTATTCTATTTTTTAATTTTGATTCATATTCATCAAAGTCAATTTCATAATTTGAATAATATTTATTTAAAGCATTTTGCATTTCAGGTGTTAATTTAAAAGTATTTCCATCTGCAAATGTGATTTCATTATTAAAATATGTTCCTTCGACGATATTTGTTGCAGGAGATCCAATAAATTGAGATACAAATACATTTTTTGGATGATTATAAATTTCGCTTGGCGTGCCAATTTGTTGAATCAAACCATCTTTCATAACTACAATTCGATCGCCCATAGTCATTGCTTCAGTTTGATCGTGAGTAACATAAATTGTTGTTGCATTCATTCTTTTATGTAACTTAACAATTTCACTTCTCATTTGAACTCTAAGTTTTGCATCAAGATTTGAGAGTGGTTCGTCCATTAAAAACAGTTTTGCATCTCTAACAATTGCTCTTCCAAGAGCAACCCTTTGTCTTTGCCCACCTGATAATTCTTTTGGTTTTCGGTTTAAATAATCTTGTAATTCAAGGATTTCAGCTGCTTGTTTGACTCTTTTATCAATTTCATCCTTTTTTACTTTTCTCATTTTTAAGCCGAAAGCGATATTATCATAGACACTCATATGAGGATAAAGTGCATATGATTGGAAAACAAGAGCAATATTTCTGTCTTTTGGCGAAAGATAATTTGAATATTCTTTATCTATATATAGATCACCAATTGAAATATCTTCAAGACCAGCAATCATTCTTAAAGTTGTTGATTTTCCACAACCAGATGGACCGACAAGAACAATAAATTCATGTTTTTTAATCTTAAGATCAAAATCATGAACAGCTTCAATACCATTTTGATAAATTTTGTAAATATGATCTAAATATACATATTCATCATCACTTAAAGACTTCGCTTTTTCGCTTACTTCTGCTTTGTGATTACTTTTTTGTTCATTTTTTTCGCTTTTTTTAAATAATTCACTCAATTTTTTCATAATTACCTCATTTTAATTACTTTCAATTGCTCATTCGAGTTAATAAATTCTTCGACCTCTTTTTCATTATGAAGTGAAGGAATCGCACCTTTTTTTAACGTAGTTAATGCACCCATTGCATTTGCGAATTTAATTGATTCAATAATACTCTTTCCTTTTGAAAGTGAAGTGATAAATGCACCATTAAATGAATCGCCAGCCGCAACTGTATCAATTGGATTAACATTATAAGCACTAACGAGAGCACACTCATCCTTATTTAATAATAAAGCACCACGCTCACCTAAAGTAACAATAATATTTTTGACGCCTCTTTTTAAAAGTACACTAGCGCCTTCAATTACACCATCAATTGTTGATGTATCAACACCTGATAAATATGCTAATTCTGTTTCATTAGGTGTAATAAAATCAATCATTTTATAGATATTTTCGCTAATTTCTCTAGCTGGAGCAGGATTTACAACAGTGATGAGCCCGTTTTCTTTCGCAATTCTGATTGAACCTTCGCTAATTTCTCTTCTCATTTCAAATTGAGTTAAAAAATATTTACATTCTTTTAAAATATTAAGATTAATGTCCTCAAGTTCAAAATCTAAATTTGCTCCTAAAATGATGCAAATTCTATTTTGTCCTGATGCATTTATTTGAACGCAACCAACACCTGTTGATTTATCACTTCTTAAAACTCCACTTACATCAATTCCTTCTTCTTTTAAGACTTTGATGAAGTTATCACCATAAGCATCTTTGCCAACTTTTCCATTTATAAAAACATTCCCATTTAATCTATGGATTGATACTAACTGATTTGCACCTTTTCCACCTAAAAATGTATTAAATGTAGTGCCAATTACACTTTCTCCAGCTGAAGGAAAGCGTTCCATCGTTGCAACTAAATCACAAACAAAAGAACCAACAACAAAAATTTTATCCATTTTATTTTCCCTCTTTTTTAAGGCTTTCGCCTAATGCACCATTTGGATGATATTTATAAAAATCACTTCTTGTAAAATCTTTATCTTTTGAAATTGCACAACCAATTGCATCACCTAAAACTAAAGTAAGAGTTGATGAGACGGTTGGAGCAAGATTTAAATGATCAGCTTCACTTAATGAAGGATAAATTATTTGATAATCGCATGATTTTGCTAAAACTGAATCTTTTTTTGAAGTAAATGCAATTAAAGTTGCACCAATTTTTCTTAGTGGCTCAATATTTTGAGTAACTTCTTTTGTGCTTCCACTATTTGAAATTAAAATTACAGTGTCTCTTTGTTCAATCATTCCTAAATCACCATGACATGATTCAGTGCAATGAACATAAAAAGATGGTGTTCCAGTTGATGAAAAAGTTGCAGCAAGCTTTTCGCCAATATGTCCGCTTTTTCCAACGCCCATAAAGACTACTTTTCCTTTTGTTTTCTTAATTACTCTAATAACTTTGTCTAATTCATTATAATCTAGACTTTTTAGCATTACATTGATTGCATCTCTTTCTTTAGTTATTACTGTTTCAATACTTTTTTTATACATAAAAATTCCTCTACTTAAAAATCACTTTAAAAAGTGAAGTATTATAAATTGGTGACCATTGAGATACTTGGAAATATATAGTTTTTCCATTATCTTCAACAAGTGAATTATTCAAAAATCCTCCATACAAAGTTGGAAAATCTTTAAAGTTCAAAACTTCTATTCTTTCTTTAAATTCTTCTTCTAATTTTTCTGATAAATAAAAGACAATTGAACCATTTTCAAGTGTTGAAATAATCCACTTTTTTAAGTACTTGTTATACATTATGGATGGCTCGCTACTCTTATTTTTATTAACCAAATAAAAGTAATCTTTTTCTTCAGTTTTTAAAATATTTTTATATACTTTTTCTTTTGTAAAAATTTCATATTTTTGAGAATTTTCAATGTATTTTTTCTCAACTCTGCCTAATGCTAAATTCGTAAATCTTCCACCACCAACTGAGATAAAATAGACATATTTTTCATCGCCCTCTTTTTCAAAAGGAAAGATTTGGAGGCAGTTCTGCAGGGTTTTTTTAAAAAATTTGCCTTTTTCACACTCTTCAAAATTTCTTAAATCGTTGTATTTTGATTTATAAATTGTGTTGTTCTCAATCACCCATTGACCAGGTAAACCCCAGTAAGAAACAGACATAATATAGATATAAACATAGTCATTAATTCTAATTCCCCCGGTAGGAATTTTAGTAACTTCTAAGTTATTTTTTTCTAAAATATTATCTGGATCATTTTTAAAATGACCACCTTGAATTATCGGTTTTGCAAGCATTGATGGATAGTGAATAATATCATCAAATTTAATATTTTTATTGAATTCTCTTGATGAAGATTTTGCAATAAAATTACTGTTCCAAATGCCGATGTTTACATCGTTTCCACTAAATGAATCGCCATATAAATATAGAATATTTTCTTTATTATCAACAGCAATTCCTAAATCAGTTGCACCTATCTTTCTTTCTTCCATCAATTTTGCATTGATTGAATTTTTTCCTGTAACAAATCCAAGATTGATAATTGCAGCAATTTTTTCATCAAGTAGGGGATAAGTATTATAATTTTTAGCATATTTTACGGTAATTATGTCTTTATCATAATCAATGTCGTAATCAATAATTGTATTATTTAGAAAATCATTACTTTCAACACAAACAAGAGAAAATTGTGTATCCGGAAAATTTTTTAATATTGATATATCCTTATTAATAATATTAGGAAAAGGTTTTCTAATCATAGTCTACTCCAAAACGACTTCAACTAGCGAGGTGTTATAAATTGGATTGTATTCACTTAGTTGAATATAAATTCTTTGTCCATCTGTATCAGTAAATGCTTCATGAACAAATCCACCATAAAAGTTTATAAAAGGTGAATCATTTGTAACTGCTAAATATTGTTCATTGTATGGACCTTCAACTTTATCTGCTAGAAGGAAAGATATTCCTCCATTTTTACATGTTGAATAAAGCCGTTTGTTCAAATATTTGCTATACATAATTGAAGGTTCACCTGCACCTGGATTAATGATATAGTATGGATTTTCATTAATTTCTTTAATTCCCGCATCACCTTTTAAGTAAGTTTCTGGTCCAACTAAATATTCGTATTCATTTTTGTTTTCAAAATTTTCTTTTAACACTCTAAAAAGTATCGCTCCACCATTTCGACCAGCAGGAATTGATGTAAAATAAACATAATTTGGCTCTTGTGGGTTCAAAAATGGATAAATTTGACCAGCATTTGATAGTTCACTTTTGTTCCATCTTAATCCTTCAACTTCATTCCATTCAGTAAATGTATCATCAGTTGCTTTTAAACATTGGTTATAAGCAATTGACCAAGGCGCCCAATAATGAATACTCATATAAAAAATGTAATTGTTGCCATTTACGCTAATTCCACCAGTTGGAATTTTCGTAATTTCTTGATCAACGTCTTCCAAACTTCCAGATTCATGTTTTCCTTGAGCAAATGGTTTAATCATTCCAAGTTTATTTGTAATAACTGAATCGAAATTTAACCCATCAGTTAAATCTTTATCAGTTGTAATTGCCATGAAGTTGCTATTCCAGAACCCGCCCATTTTTTCAGCACTAAATGTGTCGCCAAAAAGTAACATTATTCTTCCATCATTTAAAGTAAATGGAATCCCTAAATCAGTTCCACCTTGTCCAGCTTCAGTTAAAAGTTCCGCATTAACTCCATCTGGACCAGTCGTTGTGCTAATTTTGTTGCAATATTTTACTAAACCATTATCAACATTTGTTGCTGTGTCCATTCTTTTTGCAACTTCAATTACAGTCTTATCAAATTTATCAACAATGTCACCTGCTTTTAGATCTTGACCATAGCCAAGGATTCTTCCTTCGATCATTTTTGTGGTTTGAACTTCTTTAATTTGGTATGTTTTATCATTTAAGAGCGAATCTAGATTCTCAATTTTTGCCCCACAAATTTCAGGTAAAATATATGGATTTTTAATGCTATTTGAGCATGATGAAATCAACAATATTAACAAAAATAGTGGGGTTTTAGGGGGATTTTGAAAAATTTTCATAAGATTCGCTCCTAAATAATTACTTCAAAACGACCTCAACTAAAGAGGTATTATAAATCGGTGTCCACTGAGATAATTGCACGTAAAGTCTTTGGCCGTTTGAGTCAGTGAAGTTAGGATGGATGAATCCTCCATATAAAGTTGGGAAGTCATTTCCCTTTAAAACTTGATGAATTTCTTTATAAGGTCCTTCAACATTTTCGCTAATGCCAAATACGATTGCGCTTCCTTTTAAAGTTGAATAAATAAATTTATCTAGATATTCACTATACATAATGGATGGTTCGCTGACGCCTGGAGTCATGATGTAGTATGGATTTTGATTTAACATACTCATACCTTCATCGCCTTTCACCCATGTTGATTTACCTACTAAATATTCATATTCACTTCTATTTTCAAATTTGTCTTTGTTTACTCTAAACATAACAGATCCATTATTTCTACCGCCAGGAATAGAAACAAAATAAATGTTGGATGGATCTTTTGGATTGTTGAATGGATAAATTTGACCTGCATAATAAAGGTCATTTTCTGTCCATCTTAAAGTGCTTACAGGTAGCCAATTTTTATATGTATTATCGGTTGCTTTTAAACATTCATTGTAGTTAACATTCCAAGAACCAGCAACGCCCCAATATCTAATTGACATATAAAAAATATATGTATCATCACCAATTGAGATGCCACCAGTTGGAATTTTTGTAACTTCTACAGAAGGATCATTTTCATTGCCTTTTTGATGGTTGCCTTGGAAAAATGGTTTAATCATTCCATTATCAGTAGTTACTACATCAGAGAAAGTTAAGCCATCACTTAGATTTTTATCTTCAGTAATCGCCATAAAGTTACTGTTCCAGAAACCTTGCATGTTTTGACCTGAAAATGTATCTCCATATAAAAGCATCATTTTTTTATCAGGTAATTCAAAAGGTATGCCTAAATCAGTACCACCTGCCCCAGCATTAAGTAACAATTCACTATTTATGCCTTTAGGTCCAGTAATAAAGTTAATTTGATTAACATAATTAACAATTTCATTGTCAATTGACACGGCTGTTTCACTTCTTTTAGCGACTTTAACCTTGACTCTTGTACCTTTTTCGACTTTATCTCCAGCCTTTAAATCATTAGCATAAGATAAAATTCTTCCCTCAATGAGTTCCGAAGTCGGAACATTCTCTGTTTCAAAGAGAATATTTGTTCCGACTTCAAGTTTTGCTTCTTTTAATGTTTTGTTATAAAAATCTGGAAGCGTGAATAAATCAGAAGGCACATTACCATTAGCATTACAACTAACTGTACCAAAAACAAAAGATGAAATTACTAATATTGAATAAATGTGCTTTCTTTTCATTATTTTATACCTTTTCTTTTAGAAATAACTTTGAATATAGCAAAAGCGATTCCAGCAACAGCAACTGTTCCTAAAGTTGCAGATGTTGCAATAATTGCAACGTTAGAATTATTTTCTTTTGGCTCTTCTTTATCTGCTGGTAAAACTGTAACGATGATTGAATCTGTCTTACCATTTGTTGATTTTACTGAAATTTCAGCTGTACCTTCACTGACTGCAGTGATTTTTCCATTTTCTACAGTTGCAACAGCTGTGTTGCTGCTTTCCCAAGTTAATGTCTTATCATCTGCATTTTCTGGATTAACTGTAGCTGTAACAGTTTTTTCTTCACCAACTTTAAGTTCAATATCTTCACTGTCGATTTCAACGCTTGTAACTTCTGTTTTTGGAGCTTCTGTTGATAAGAATCTAAGTTCAACATTATCAACATACATTAAATCGCCAATAGCATGAGGTGTGAATAACCATCTAAGTGAGTCCCATTGAATCTTATCGTTAGTAACTTGCATATCAAGTGTATATCTAACATAGCCATTTTCTATTTTTTCAGCTTTAACAGCAAATGGTCTTGATTCAACACCACTTGTTTTTAATGTTTCAGGTTTGTCTGGATCTGCAGATCTAAAATCAATCTTATAATATGATTGATTTGCTCCACCAACAAAGCAAACATTTGCTTCATTATATGTATCGATTGGATCACTTGTTACGACTTTAACATCACATCTAAATCTAATAAGATCACCAATTGCGATTTCATCTGGTGTCTTAACAAACATTGATGAAAATCCTTTTGTATCTGCTTCATCATGTCTACCAATAGCAGCACGTTTTGAATCTGATTCTTTTACAATTCTAGCACCATTGTCGAAGTTAACAACGCTTCCCCAAGCACCTTCAGCTTGCTCTTCTGTGAATTTTAAGCCTTCGTCAAATTTTTCAAAATCACCATTAACAATGTAGTTTTTGCTTTCATAATATGTTGCTTCTGGATCAAAAATGTCTTCAAAATAAGCTCTTAAAGCGATATTTGAAATTGAAATATCATCGCCTGTGTATTCAAATTGAACTTTTTTAACATCTTTTGAGCCTTTAAATGTAACTCTACTACTAGATGTTTCTTCATTTCCTAAAGTAGCACCATTTTCAATAACTTTATAAGTTCCAATAACTTTATTTTCATTATCTAAAGTTACAAAGTTTAAATTTTCAGTTGCTTTAATTTCTGTATCTTTGAATGTTACATCAAGTGCATAATCATTTGCTGTTAATTCAGCGAGAGCACCATATTTTCCACCATTTGAAATTTTAACGTTTTTGTTACCGTATGATGCATTCTTTCCATAAATTCCATTAGAATCTGGTGTCTCAGTAACTTCTGAAGAAGCATAATCTAAAAATCCAGTTAAATCACCGTGGCTCCAAATATTTTCGCTTGCGCTATTAACAACAGAGAAATTATCTAAATAAATTTTTGCATTTGTAACATTGCACCAAACATGAGCTGAATCGTAAGTTTGACCTGCATCAAAGGTTCTTGTGAAACTGACTCTTTTATATCCGTTTTCAAGATCTGTGAAAGTACAATCTTTATTTTGATTGCCATCAAAAATATTAATTTCAGGTAAACGATTACTTAATGATGTACACCAGAATGCAATACCAATATTGTCTGTTTCTCCATCAACTTTATAATCGAAACTAACATTATAAGTTTCTCCACTTACAATTGGCAAAAGTTTAAATAGTGCTGCAAATCCGGTTCCTTCTGCACGAATGACTGTATTATCTACACCATCTTCGCAAGCAACTAACCTGGCACTAGCATCAGAGATGCTACCTAAGCCTTCTCCTGCTCCAGTAACTGGAGAACCAATTACATATTCCCCTGCGGATAAACTAAAATCTCCATTTGGGAAAACATTGTCAGCATAAATATAATTTTTTGCTGGACGAATTGCTGATAAACTATTAGCGCAAAGTATTCCACTAAGTGCTAAAATCATTAAACATCCTTTCATTATTATACTCCTTTCAGATATTTAAATATTTAATTATCATCTAAAGGGATTCGATCCTCTTTAGCTGATATTGGTACCTTGTGTTGATATGGTTTTGACATATAAAAATAGGCAGTTGAAGAATAATCGTCGCATCTATTGTTATTATGTCCGTGTTCGATTGTGACTTTTATTGATTTTCTAAAAGTAATTGGATCTTTAATATGGTAACGATAATATGAAGTTTTGCCTTTCCAGTTATCTTTTCCTTTTAATATAATTCCATGATATGGAGCATTATATTCTTCGCTTGGACACCAAGATGTTGAAAAATAATCTTCTGTTCCTGTTCCATAAATTGTTAAACTTGGATCATTATCAATGAAAATTACATCATCACCTTCTCCAATCCAATCCCAAGAATCACAATCACTTAAATTATGAATATTTAGATTGCATCCAACGTAATGTCCTTCGCCTTCAACATCTAAAAGTACATAATTTTCTTCATTTGTTTTGTTTTCTCCTTTAAAAAGGAAATCTTCTCTTGTTGGAAATGTGTGATAATCTTTGCCTTTAGTTGGGCATTCTCTATGCCAATAAGCATTAAAATACATTATTTCTTCATCAAATTCTTTTTCTTCATAGTCGATGTAAAAATAAAGCATTAGTGTTGTGTCGCATTCATTTACAACTTCAATTCGCGCAGCTTTTTTAAAAGGCATAGGGAAGTAGCAATTTAATCCTCTTCCATCTTGAGGTGACATTTGAAGTGGTTCGCTAACATAATTTTTTGAAATCCCATGACCTAAGCCAAAGAAATCGCCAAGTGGAACTAAAACACTAGGATATATTGAATCTTCCCAATAGAATTTTAAATAAACTTTTCGAAAAGCATTTTTTTCAATGACATCACCAAAATTCATTTGTGTCATCCAAATATGTTCAATTAAACCACTGGTATGCACATCAAAAATAACTCTATCTTCATTTGGTTTTATATATATTCGATCATCGTTTCCACCAGTTTTATCATAACTTGAAACTCTTTTTCGAATACCTTTCTTTTTTAAATAAATATTTGATAAATCATGTCCGATCATATTATTTAACGCCTGATAAAGCGATTCCCTCCCTAATATATCTTTGAACAATTATGAAGACTAAAACTGCAGGAATTAAAGCGATGACGCTTGCTGCTAAAACTGCACCGTAGCCTAAAGTTGATTGATCATTAAATAATGAATAAATTAAAGACATTATTTGTGTTAAACCTTTGTGATCTTGGTCAATTGTAAGTGTTGGCCAAAGGTATGAATTGTAATAACCAATAAATGTCCCGGCTCCCATAATGACCATTGGAGTTAATGAATTTGGAACGTAAATTTTGAAGAATATTTCAATTGAATTACATCCATCAACTCTTGCTGCTTCATCATAATCCTTTGGAAAGCCAGAATAGAATTGTTTAAAAAAGAATATGTTGTATGCACTTGATAAACCAGGAATAATTAAAACCCAGATTGTATTCATCATATTCAAAGCACTAACTACGCTAATTGATGTTAAAAGGATAGTAATTCCAGGAATAAACATTGTTGAAATAACAATCGCAAAAACTGTTCTTTTTAATGGAAATTCAAGTCTAGCAAAGGCGTAGCCAGCAATTGAATTTATAAATAGTGAAAGCACCATTGAAATTGCACTAACAGCTAAAGTGACAAATAATGATTGAAAATAATTGACACCGATAGTTGTGTATTCTAAGTAGAATAGTCTAGAGAAATTATCGAAGGTCCAATTGATAGGAAAAATTGAAAATTCTGCACTAAAAATCTCTTTTTTGTCCTTAAACATTGCTAAAATAGCAAAGAATAAAGGCAAAAAGATATTAATTAAAACAAAAATTACAATAATATAAAGTAATACTCTAATAATTTTATTTTTTAGAGGAATCTCTTTTTTATTAAATCCTCTATTAAGATCTAGGCTACTCATTATGATGCCCTCTTTTCTTTTCTATTTGTTAAAGCAAATACAATCGCATTAATTGCACCAATAAAAATCATAATCATAATTGATGAAGCAATGATTTCTGATTGAGAAACATTGCCATTGGCTCTAACATGAATTAAATAAAGAACAGGTGTCATTGTTTCATTTAGTGGCAAACCATTTGTCATTAACATTGGAATTTCAAACATTTGTAAATTTGCTGTAACTAAAGTAACAATAATTAATACAAAATAATTCTTGAGTTGAGGTAAAACAATATACCAAGTTCTTTTTAAGAAATTTGCTCCATCAACCATTGAAGCTTCATAGTAATCTTTTGGAATATTGATTAAACCACTATAGAAAATAAGTGTTGTATAACCAGAACCAACCCATAAAGTAGGAACAATTATTGAAACGTATGCCCAAAATGTGTCATATGTAAATGGGATTGGATCTAAACCAATATTTCCAAGGATACCATTAATGACTCCACCATTATAAAATGTAAGTAAAGTAAAAATACTGCCAACAATTACTCCTGAAAATAGGTAAGGTAAATAAATAATAGTTCTTGCAAAAACACCAAATCTACCTTTCATTGTTACAAGGATGTTTGCAAAAAGGAAAGCACCAATTACTTGAAAAGCAACAATTAAAAGGGTCATTATGACAATATTTAGTAAAGATTTTACAAATACTTCATTTTGAAATACCTTTGCATAATTTTCAAAACCTACGAAATATGAATCATTTGGACCACTTTCAAAATAGAAAAAAGATCTATAAATTGCCATTATTAAAGGAGTAATGACAAATATTATTAAAAGGATCAGGGCTGGAGCAATAAGAATCCAGCCAGATACTTTTTCTTCTTTTTTCTTATCTTTTGGTAGTAAATGAAATTGTTTCATTATTTTAACCTTGGATTTGTTCCTGCTAAATTATTTCTTGAAATAATGTCTTTTACAGTTTTGTCACATTTAGCAATAGTTTCATCGATGCCATTTCCCATTGCGCTTTCTTCAAACATACCTTCAACTGCAACTGAAATATTCCAATCATAAATTGGTTCTAAGATTGCTCTTGAAGCAACATCATTTAATGTGTCGATCCATTGTTTTGGAACATCATTTTGTTTTGATGCTTTTTCATTAACTAAAGCTTGAACTGATTTTCTTGTAGCAAATTTTGAGTAGAAAGCACGTGAAAAATAGTCAACAGATTGTTCTGTATCTTCAGCAACTAAGAATTTAATAACTTCAGCTGCTTTTGCTTTATCTTTACATTCGCTACTGATGACATAACACCAGCCACCATTTGTTGCGGTGACTTTATCTTTACTACCATCAAATGTTGGAAGAGGAATGAAGCCAACTTGATCCTTTAATTCAGGATACATATTTAAAACTGAAGCAAAAGACCAGCTTCCACACATTGTTGTAATAGCTTTTCCATCGCAAACATCAAAAATTGATTCAGTATATTCACCACTTGATAATGGGACATATCCATTTCCATAAACAGTTGACCATAATTCACAAATTTCTTTATATCCTGGCTCTGTAATTCTTGAAGTTGACCAATCATCAGTTACGGCAAGTCCACCAGTTGCGCTAGCTTGTAAACCCCATGTGCCCCAAGCACAAGCAACGCCTGTTGGAACACCAAATGGATAAATATTCTTTTTATTTGCGGATTTTAAATTTGATTTCATTGTTCCACAAAGTGTTAAAAAATCAGCCCATTTTGTTGGAATTTCTTCAACTTTTCCATATTCTTTAAGTAAATCTTTTCTATAAGCAAGGATTGTTGAAGGTTCTAGATTGATTGGAAAACCATAATGTTTTCCATCATATGTAACAGCAGTTTTTGCAGTATCTGTTAAATCATTCCATATTTCACTTGAAAATAAACCACTGATATCAATAGCTCTACCACTAGAAATTTCTTTATATAAATTTCCATAACTGACCATATAGATATCAGGAACGTTTTTCGATTCATAAGCTGAACGAATCATCTCATCAAAATTATTTTTATTGATATAATTTTGATTTAATTGGATTCCATCGTTGGTATTAGAATTAAATTTCTTTCTTTGAGAGATATTAATTCTATTTTCCCATTCTTGGAAATCCATCATCCACATATTGATAGATGTGGCACCTTCTTCTACTTTTTCTTCTTCATCATCAATAATTATATCTGATGGTGGAGTACAACTAAGAAGACACAACGAAAAAAGGCTAAAAACTCCAAAAAGAATTTTTTTCATATTTTTGATTTCTCCTATTTATTACCTATATTATCAAATAATCTTTTTTGAATTCATAGTATCAAAAAATTGTAAATGATAACAAAAATTTTCTAAAAGGAGTTAAATTAGTTATTTTTTTTGAAAAGTGTTAACAAAAATTAGTAAGAGTTTATTTCATTACTTTTTTGCTCTTTGCTTTTTTATATTCAGTTGGATATCTTCCGTCTAGATTATAAAACCAGCGAGAAAAAGTTTGAGGCTCGTTAAAAAGCATCATTTCGCTGATTTCTTTAATGGATTTAAATGAATTTCTTAGTAAGTTTTTTACATATACTATACGTAAACCATCGTAATATTTTTTAGGTGTTGTATTGTATACCTTTCTAAATAGATTATTTAAGGTCCAACTTGTTAGATTTGTTTTAAGTTCGAAGTCATTTAATGTTAAGTTTTCTTTTAGATTTTCAGTCATATATCTAACAAGTAAGGTGATTGTATCCATATTTTCTGAATCAAGGTTATATTCTAATGATTCGGAAATGAAAATAGAAATGAGTGTTTTTAAATCCCCTTCCATCCTTAATTCTTTCATTGGATCTAAAAATGTAAAGGCATCAATTAAATCTAGCATTGTATCTCTAACAAAAGATATATTTTTAGGATGGACAACGTATGGAACATTAATATTATTTTTCTTCAAAAAATTCTCACGAAAATATGTTAATTCGACATCACTCATATTTTCTCTTGTTTTAAAAGATATAGGTACTGTCTCACTTAAAGCATCTTTAACAAAATCAAAATGTACATGAGGCTGGCAGCAATTCTCTTCATACCAAGAAATTTTATGATGAACATTAGGTGGGATTAAAATGAAATCTCCTTCACTAACAATTAAAGTATTTCCATCAATTTCAATTTTCATTTTCCCTTTATCAATAAAAATAAGTTCAAAATCAAAAATTGAACGATCTAAATAGTAATCACTTAACCAAGTATGATACATCGCTAAGCGAATATAGGGTGAAAAATTAAAACTCATATTTTGATTATAATATTTTTCTTAATTATTAAATACTCGAGATTATTATTTTTTTCTAAGTGATAGCGTCTTGGTGTGTCAGAAAGAAATTATCTTGGATCAAAAAATAACTAATTAAAAAATTAAAAAGCGAAAAATTTTTATCATTTACTAAGGACAAAATTCAATTTTATTTTACAAAAAAGACATTGAGCAAATGGAAAATGATAACGAAAATTCTGAATTTTTATGAGCTATAAATTCCAAAAATATTTCAAAAACCCTGCAGAACTCCACTATTTTTGTTGAAAAACATAGATTCGCCTATTGGTTCTGCAAATTCCTCAAAATCCATAGGATACATCATTGTTAAGCTTTCTTCTTCAGAAGGAATTAATATGTCATTGACATTTTCTTTTATAGATATTAAAGATCCAGTCTCAATATAAGTCATATCTTCCATCTTTTACCAAATGTTTTATTGCTTCTCTTGCATTAGGATATTTTTGCACTTCATCAAAAATAATGTGTGATTCTCTTTGATATAGCGAAACTCCTGTTTCAAAAGAAAGTAGCATAAAAAAAGTATCAAGATTTGATAATGTATTTTCAAAAATTTCTTTTATTTTGTCTGATGCAATAGAAAAATCAATAAGATCATAACTTTTATAATTGTTCTTTGCAAACTCCTCAACTATAGTTTATTTTCCAATACGCCTAGCTCCTTCAATTAACATAGTAGCTCTTCCCCTAGACTTATCTTTCCATTCAATTAATTTGTTATAAGCTTTTCTTTTAAATATCGTAATTTCATAACCTATAATATTTTACGTAACTTTTTCTAAATCTAATATACTAAAAAACGCAACGTAATAATGTAGTTAATACACTAAAAAACGCAAGGTACCCGTTTTTAAAATTTAGCACAAGATTTTAAGTGATTCTCCAAATAAACAGGTAATACACTGAAGACAAGACTTAAACAATAAAAGTGCGATAATTTTTGGGGTCGAGTAGTAATTTAATCGCATTTTATTTATAAATTAAGCTTCTTATTATTTCTGAGTCCATTATTTTCAAAAATTTCTTTTTTAAATATAACATCATTTATAATCGGTTTCAGAAATAAAACTCCTTAGCCATTAGCCAATCAAGAATTAATATTATTTTTGTATATACATTTACTAAATTTTGTATATTCCAATTGCAAATATATATTTAAAAATAAAAGGATGAATTATGTTTTTTAACAAAAATAGTTGAGTTCTGCATGGTTTTTGAGAAATTTTATAGTATATTTAGGTTTATTGAATCACTCTTTTTCAAGTTTTGTTTGCTTTTTAATATATATGATTCTCATCGATATTATGCTAGTTATAATTGATAAAATTAAAGAAATAACAACTGCAAGAACATAAAATATTGGGTTAAAAGATAACATTTTTTCTTCTAAAAATAACCTAGAAATATGCTTATAAAAAGCTAGATTATTAAATGTATCAATTAAGGAAAAAGAAGCAACTGAAGATACTAAGGCAATTAAAGAAGGCAATAATTCAAATAGCAGCGTAAGCATTGAAAATGAAAAACCATTGAATTTTAAGAAAATAATTATTTCTCTAAATTTCATAATTCGTGAGTAATCAAAAGTAATGATTAATGGAACAAAAACAAATAATGAAGCAAATAAGATGGAAGCTAATGCTATGTTAGCAACTGTTTTTGCATTATAAGGTGAAATTATTTGGTTCCTTAAAAAAGAATTTAAAGTTATTGAATATGTAGTTTCATTTGTTTTGAGAACTAGGGAATTTATAGTTTTACCTTCTTTAAAAGTGGCTGCATTAAACATATTTATTATTTGATCTTTATGACCTTGTAGTGGATAGATAATTTCTGAAGGTTTATATCTTTCTTCGTATTTTTTAGTTTCTTCCTCAAAAAATATTTGTTTGTTAGAAAATTTAGTCTTTTCAAATAAAATAGTTGATTTAAGATCCATTTCATCATCAAGATATTTTTCAATTACTTCATTATATTCACTTTTAAAATGTTCGGCAGGAGAAATAAAACCAACAATATTGAGCTCTTTATTTCCATATTCATCTTTAAATTTAGGTTTATTTTCATTTATATATTTTAAAAGAGACTCATTATCATCTTTTGGTAAATAATTATTTTCTAAAAGGTATTCCTTACTAACTGTAATTTCAGTGTTAGATGAAGGAGTTCTCCCGATGACTTCAAAAAATAATGAAGAATTATAATTTTTTAATGTAATGTAGTCGTATAGTGGTAACCTGTTATTTATATATTCATCGCTTTCACCTAAAAGTACGTAGTTATCTAAGTTGTATTTATCAACAAAATTATCAACCTCTTCAAATGACATGTTTTTCTCATCAAATTTTCGAATTGATAAATAAAAAGGATAATTATCGTTTGATAGCTGATTTATTAAATCTGTGTAATCAAGTTTGAACGAAGAATAATTCATAAGTGAAAAACTCGAGAAGCTTATGCAAAAAAATGAAACAGCAATCAAAAAAGCTTCAAAAATAGGAATAAAGAAGTTTTTAATCGCAAATTTTAAAGTAAAAAAGAAATTGAATGAGTAATTATTGTTTTTTTCTATTGGTTTAAAATTTTCGTTTTCATTTACATAATTGAGACTGAACTTGTGTTCACTAATTGAGATAACCTTGTCGTTTTCTTCAACTATTCTTTCATCGTGAGTTGCAAAAATAATTAATGCGTCTTTACTAATCGTTTTAAGTATTTCTTTTAATTTTAAAGCATTATTTAAATCAAGAGATTGACTCATTTCATCAAGAAGAAAAATTTTCTGATTTAACATGAGTCCTTTTAAAATTGATAATCTCGACAGTTCGCCTCCACTCACTTCATCGATGTGGGAATGAAGAATTCTTTCATCCAAATCTAAATCTTTTAAATACTTCGCTAATTTATCTTCATCAATCTTTTTATTAAAACTATCAAAAAGAAAGACTAAATTTTCGTATATGGACAAATCTTTTAAAAAATTAGTGGTCGTGTTGATATAAGCTATGTTTTCCCTTCGGAATTTAGAAGAATTTCTTATTTTTTCATTATCAAAAAGAATTTCACCTTTAATTTTTCTATCTACAAGAGAAATAATATTTAAGAGAGTTGACTTTCCTTCACCTGATTTACCCATAATGAAAAATAAGCCAGTTGAAGGAAATTTCAAATTTAGATCTTTGATGATTGTATTTCTTTTATATTTTTTCGTAACGTTTATTAGTTCAATCATTTCTTAGCCTCTTTTGATTTTAAATATAAAATCATTCAAAAATTCATATAGAACAATATAAAATTTATTTTTACATTCTTAATTTTCCTGTTTTCTTTTTTCTATAGAAGCAAAAAACTTCAAACAATAAATAGATAAGAAGCGAAGCAAAAATTAGTAAGAATGCTATTAGCGGATTAAGTGAATATGTGTTCAATTGATAGTGCAAGAAAAAATTTGAAACAAAGTTAGCAAAAGGCGAAATTCCAATACACAAAGCACTTGAAAGAAGTAGTGAAACTATAAAAATTACTATATTTGCAAAATTAGTAACTAGATAAGTTTCACTTTTTGTAAATGATCTTAAAAGTAAATATGATTTTTCTTCTTCGTGAATTTTCGAGTTTGCTAGTGCTAGTCTATATATTAAGAAGATATTTATAATGATAAAAAAAGAAAAAATTAATAGCGACCAAAATATGAGTTTTTCATAGGTTGTTTCTTGGAATTCTTGATAATAATACTGGTGAGTATATAAGACTTCAAAAGCCCTATTTAGTTTAGCTTCGTTTTTTATGTAATCGTTATATTCAATAATCGCTCCACATATTGGCATGTTGCAATCAGCAAAAAACGAAGAAGGAACAAGTACGCTTAAGTTTGCTATTGAATTATATTCCTCATCTTGCATGATTGCGTAATGGATTTCTTGAGATCCTCCGTAGTATGGGGCAAAACGAGCAGTTTTGATTATTCCTGAAATTTTAAATTTATGGATATTGCCTTGGAACACAACATCTTTAAGTGATTTTAAAATATTATAATATTCATCATCACTAAATTCCGATTTGGCGTATAACCTAGATATGAAATATGAATTAACAGTAATTTTAATACAATCATCTTTGAGGTCAAAGCTTGGTTTATCGCCATATAAGACATATTTATTTGTATTTGTAATAAATCCTTCATAAGGCATAGCGAAATTAATAACACGATGAGGCAAAATAAATTTATTTTCTTCGTAGTTTTGAAGAAGCTCCTCATTTAATATTTTAGCAAAAGAGAAATCGGTCTCTAACTTTACATATAAAGGATCGTCTGTGTTCTCTTCTAATATATTAATATCATCATTATCAAACTCGCTATTATTTGAACGTAATGAAACAATTGGATTTTTTGATGATATATATTTTTCTTTAAACACATCAGGTGTATATAAAATGGAAGATAATGAAGCAATACTTAAGGCAAAAAATAAAATATTAAGCAAAAAATAGGCAATTTTCTTATAAAACTTATAAAAAACACCTTTAAATGAATATTTAATAAGACTAAATTTTGATATTGTTTTTCTAGTTGATTCTGTTTCTAAAGTTGTATCATTACCAAATTGATATTCATTTTTTGGATCATCTAAATCAACAATCCCATCAAATTTGTCAAAATATTCAAATTTATGTAGAGATATTAAAACTAATTTTTCCTTACTTATTTCTTCAATTAATGGTACTAGAATCAAATAATTTTCTTTATCAAGATTTGATAATGGCTCATCAAGTAAAAGAACTTTAGATTTACTAATTAATGCACTACAAAAAGCAACTCTTTCCTCTTCTCCTTTACTAAGTGTGTCCATTTTTCTATTCAAATAACTTGCATCTAAATTAACCTTATTTAACAAATTTGTTTTATCTATTTCTTTTATATTGTCACCATTAAACTCAATAAACAGGTTTAAATAGTCTTTAACTTTTAGTTCTTTAAATAGCGAAAAATCTTGAGTAAATGAAAAGAAGTAGTGTCTTATCTCTTTATTATTATTAAATTTGTTTTTAATATCTTCACCATCAAAAAGATATTCGCCTTTAAAATCCTTTAAAGAGAGATTGATTATGTTTAAAAGTGTTGATTTACCCCTTCCACTTTTTCCTTTTAATAAATATAGCCCTTTAGATGGAAACGAAATCGATAAATCATCAATGACTTTTAATCCATTTTTATATCTGAATGTGATGTGTTTAAGTTCAATCATAATTAATAATAAAGAATGTTGTTCATTTCGGTTTTATCTAAATATACCCTTTTCCCTTGCGAATTATCAGCGTATTGAGAAACACAATAATATGGTTGATCCACTGGCAAAAGTAAAATCCTTTTATCAAAAATTGTATTGGATGAGGTATATGTATAATCAGTTCCATGTACCCCTCTATCGTTAGGATGCTGAACATCATTAATGTTTTTTCTTTCAATTAAATGAATTAGAAATTTTTGTCTATATTCTACTTGCACATAAATTCCAAAGTTATTTGTATTATGAAAATTATATGTAGTTGATGCTGAACTAGTAAATGAATACGACTTAGTTTTTTCTGAAGAGTATTTATTTACTATAGTAGTTGAAAATTCATAATCAGTAGCTGTATTTTTGGATGTAGCTAGTTGTATATCATCAAATGTAGAAAAAATTGAAGTTGAATAACTTTCTGACAAACTAATCGCTTCATATCTAGATTCTGCCATTTCCAAATATTGAGAAGAAGTGTATGTGTGACTTCCTGTCTCGGTAATTGTGGTTACTATTGATTCATCAGGCCTAAGATAGTGAGTATATATTGCTCTAGTCGCAAAATCTACATACTTTGTTGCTTCGCTGACATATGTGCATAAAGTAGGAAAATCATGCCATTCTTCCTTAAACCAATTTTTATAAGTCAATTTTTGCCCAATATTTGTATCTTTACTATAAATTAGAGTAGTTGGTAGAACCGTGGAATTGGAACCTAAATCACCAGCATGCTTTATTTGTAAATTAACGTTAACAATAGGGTCATAGGAACATAATAACTGAGACCCAAGCATAAATAATAAAATTCTTTTTTTCATAATCTCCCCCATTAAAAATTAATGATTGAAATAATTATAAATCAAAGCGTAATAATGTCAATTGCACTACATTTTATGAAAATTGGTACATTATCAATTACTGATATTTATTCTTTTTTGAGATTTAGTTGATGTCATGAACATGAGAAAATTAATTAGCCAAATTTAGGAATTTGCTTTCTCATGTTCAACTTACACTGCGTGTATAAAAGAGCTATAACTTCATAATTTAGAAAATATCTTAATGCAATTTTTAGAAAACAAATTTTGATTCTTCGCGAGCTAATAAATCTAAAAATATTTCAAAAACCTTGCAGAACTCCACTATTTTTGTAAATATTCAAAATTTATAGGCGTCATTACTGGGAAAATCTTATCAATTCAAAGAGTATTTTTTAGCATTAAAGCTCAAGCAATTATTTTATTATTTGGCTTGATTTTTATCATCAATTCATATGCTCATAAAAATATGTTTCATATTATTTTAAGAATTATAAAACGAATAGAAATTATTCTTATAAAAAAGTTTTTAATATTTTCAAATATGAACAATGGATAATGATGATATAGTGCAAAATCTCTAATTGGTTAAATAAAATTAGACAATCTCTTTTCCCATAGAAATCTTTGTTTTTAATGAATGATATAAATACATGTAAAATTTTTAAAATGTGTAGAATATTTGCACGGTTTCAAAAAATATTTAATAGAAATACAAAAATATTCTTTCAGGTACAGAAAATTCGTAATCAAGATTTTTCAAAAAAAATAATGATTTACAGTCATAAGCGTTAGATAATTTTTAATATAAAATGATGCTTTTTAGATTAAAATAAAACACCAGATTTGAATCTGAATTAATATAATATTTTATTAATATTTATGTTTATGAATAAAATTACACGATATTATTTTTATGGAAGCTCAAAATAATTACTTTTTCATCGTTTTTCTTAAGTCTTTATCCGGAATAAAATCTTGGCCTCGATGCGCATTAGTATCTTTTGATCGATTAATACCTTGTTTCAATAGTGCATGGCCAGGTATGCCATCTTTTGATCTAACAGCAGAAATATCCAACTTATCGCTTTTAGTTGCTTTTGGATTCATTGTTTTATAAGCATCGATATATGCTTGTTCATTAGCAGGTGATTTCCTATTTGTCACGATTTTGTTTTGATATTTATTGTTCATAGTTATTCATCTTCTCAAAAAATATTTTTATGTAGATTGATTTTCATTCATCTTATTTTCAAAAAATGAATGCACAATTTCATAATTATCAATTTCATTAGTTAATTTATTTGTATAGGCAATTGCAACATATAATACAGTAGTAAAATATCTAAAAATAACATATGAATCATCTTTGTTTTTATAATTTACTCGTTCATTATCCAAGTTAATCTTATTTTTAACTAATCTAGGATGTTCCATAATATTATTTTCGTTAAATTCTTTTTTATTTTTTTCTAAAAAATGCATCATTACTTCGCTAAAATGATTTGTAATATATTTAACTGAATTCTCATTACCATTTAAATTATGATATTTATTTAATGATTTTTTATATTCCCTTAGATGATTAAATCTCAGCTCTTTATTTTCATCCACATTTGTATCAGCTAAAACTTCTAAACAAGGTGAATTGAGTAATAATAAGCCATCTGATTCATTATTAAATTTATTAAACATTATATCTACATCTTCATTGTCATTATGATCAACATCATAAATCAAGAATATTCCTGAAAAATGATATGCAGAATAATGAAATAATTTTTCAATTGCTTCGTATTCCGTATCAAATGATATCAAAAAATCATGTATACGATTTCGTGGTCCCTCAATAATTACCACATTATCATTTTCTGATTTTAATTCATATTTATTAAATTCCCCATAAGATTCAACGGAAATTTTCTCTTCGCATTTTATTACATTGAAGCCATAATTTTCAAAAACACTTTGTAAAATGTTTTTTTCATCATTAGCTCCTTCAACAACTAGTAAATAATTATTTGGCATTTTTTATACTCTCGTCAAACACTGAAGATAAGTACATCTTCTCCATATTGTTAATTTCTCTAATGTTTGGATAGATTTTAGATAATCTAGCATATTTTGAAAAACCATTATGCCATTTAGCAAAATATACTTGATCTGGTCTTAACAACTGAAGAATATAAGTGTTATGAGAAGAAAATACTAATTGAATCTTTTTTTCTTTTATTACTCTTAAAAATGAAACTATGGCAGATGGATGAAGAGCTTGTTCTAATTCATCTACAAACAAAACACCATTTTTAGGCATAGATAATATAATTGACAAAAGAACACTTTGGCTTCTCATACCTGCAGAAATCATCTCAAATGGCAACTCACCTTTAAAGTTTTCCCCTTCAATGACTAAAGAGAAGCCGGTATTTGGGTTGTTATTACTATTTAATGAATTCTTTTTCTTTATACTATAAATAGGAAATTCATTATAATTCTTCAAAATCTCTTTAACTTCTTCTGAGTAGTTAACTAATAATTCGTTAATACTCATATTTTTATACATTTTTGATGTGACGAATGCACCTCTATTTATAAAAGGTAGATTAACAAAAGTAAATGAACTTATAAATGAGTAACATTTTTGAATTATTTCATCATTAATTTCCGAGGATGCTAACTTTCTAATTGCTGGAACCAAAAATGACATATTATCAAAACTAAATGGTTTATTATTATATGAATAGCTTTGCCTATCTCTTTGAATAATAATTTCATCATTCTTTTTTAAGAATTCTTTTGATATATAACCAAGTCTTGATGTTTCAATATAATAATCAAAATTTACATCATCTAACGAAAATAAAAGTTCGATTGAACCAATTATTTTTGACTCATCTTTATTCTTTTTATATTCTTCAAACAAAAAATTATTAACAACAAATGGAGTTAAAAATTCAACTGGCTCCACCATAAAATTAATTAAGCTAGCAATAGCATTAAATATCGATGTTTTACCACTACCATTATGGCCATATAATGCAATAGGATTTGCAATATCATCAATTGTGTTATCTTGTAGATATTGATAATTACCTTTTTTAAAGTCTAATTCACATTTATCAATGGAATTAATATTATTAATTATTATCTTCTTTAGCATGATCCTGCCTCCATTGTATATTTTATACACTTTAATTATACAACCACAATTTCAATTGTCAATTAATGCTGTATATTTTATACACTAATTATATTTTGAAACGAGCAAAATATAAATAACCGATTTGAGTAAGATAATTTTTACCACTTGCTATATCATTTACTTTATCTAAAAAAGATAGATATGAAAAACATTCGAGAATAATAGCAATAAACTACAATATAAATAATTAGAAGAAAATATTTCCCGATAACCATAATGAGCTTGATACAATGCTCGATAGACTCTTAAATCATATTCAAATAGTAACTATTAATGGTAAAAGCTATAGGAGAAAGGATTTATCAGAATATTAGTCTGATTAGTAGTAAATAAAGTTTTTTTGGTAAAAAATTTCTTGATTTTATCACTTTTAGATATTTTGATTTTAGGATACATAAAAACCTACAAGTTTAATTATTATTTACTGATAGGCGCTGTTTTCAATTTGGTGGTTGTTGATAAAATTTATTAAAATTAATATTCTTTTGAGTAAATGCCATTTTCAGTTATAGTACAATCTTTCCATGTAAAATGAAATGAAGAATAATAAGAAAACCCGTCTAATTCATCAGATCCGTATTTTTCTACATGAATATCATCGATTTTAGGCAATCCAAAATCGCACCAAGACGAGACAATATTTTGTTCTTCAAATTGAGCTAATATAGTATATTCAATTTCAAATTTAACGCTCAGCAATGTTTGATTCTCTACGTTCAAAACATCCAAAGAAACAAAATTACAATAGCCAAATGAATCTAAATAAAATCTTGGTTCGCAAGGTTCACTTTTCAAATTAGTAGAAACTGTAAAAGAAATCATTGTCTTATCAATTTCTATTAATTGTGTTTTAATCGAAGAACCATCTTCAAGACACAATGTTTTACCAACATCATCGCCTCTTGATGGTGTTTTATCGTCGCTTAAATACTCGTTACTATTACTTTGACATCCAGTTAAAATCATAATTGTAAAAAGAAATAATACTTTGTTTAGCAACTTGGCCATAGTAATGAACTCCTTTCGGTACACAAAAAGATATTATTTGCAAAGTAACCTATCGCACCATTAACAAAAAAAGATTTATTTAATATGTAATATTTAGACATGGTTTTATGATAAAACAAAAATGCATAATATTCAATTGATATCCACTAGTGTCAGAAATTGTTAGATGACTATAAATGCTTATTCCAAATAATTTTTTCAGCAATCTTCACATCGTTCATTAGAATTGTTAAAGTATGGAGCAATAATAATTAATGAAGACGAGGTGATTGAATCAATACAATCCACCTCAAAAAATATTAATGAAGATGATAATTTTTATTCATTATTGAATAAAGTATTAAGAAAACAAATATTTATATTTGAGAGAGAACTTCTTAAAGCGGAAGAGTGTATGAGTCAAAAAAATCCAGGTTCGAACTTTTTTGTAGGTTTTGAAAATTTTTTACGCTTAAAATTAAGTTGTCTACAATTTGTAGATAACTCACCGAATAAAAAGGACCGACAAATTTGAAGTGATACCTTAAAAGTATACGGTATTAATAGATAATACTTCTACTTTTAAGGTATCACTTCATTTGGTATCAATCTTATTGTTTCAATATGTGTTTGGAAAACTCCTTAAATGCCCTAAAACTTAGAAAGCTAAAGCCTATAATTCCTAAATTTTATAAATTTAAGCCTTTTTTTACTTTAGATATTATTTCATCACAAAGTGAAATAATGTAATTTGGTATATCAGTAATACAAATATCTTTTATTGAATATATGTATTGTGTTTCTATGTGAAAAGAATCGCACATATAATCCCACATCACGTCAAACTCGATGTTGTCTTTTATATTCGGAAATCTTGTATTTAATTGTTCAACTAAGCATCTTGTTATGCATGTTTTTGAAAAGTTAGTTGCTTTTGGACCTTCATACCATTCAATCAATTTTCGAAAATTAGAAATTTGTGAATATATCTCTTGATATTTACATTTTTCGCCTAATAATTTGGATAATTCAGAATCGCATTGCTCAATTTCTATATCAGAAAAGTCCAAGCCATTCTTTGAATGTTTAGGTTTGACAATAGGATGAATCAGGCCAGACAAATAATTATATAAATCAGCGGTCGTTTCATTTTGAATTTCAACAATTCTACGTGCTGCAACTATTCTACTATATATATCGTTAGCGCCATTCTTTGCGTATTCCTTATACCACAGTAAACTACTATAGACATCATCTGTGGAAAATGTTTTTTCGTTCAAAAAATGATTTACATTATACAGATAAGAAAAAGACTTTTTATAATTTTTAAGTCTGCTATTCTTTGCAAAAGCAACAACTGTTTGAAAATCATGTGTCATTAAAAGAATCGTTTTTCCATATAATAAACTCTTTGTATTGCCAAACAAGTAATTAAAAATTGCATATCTTTTGTTATTATCAAAAGACGAAACTGGATCATCAAGAACCATTAGTGAAACGTTATCTTTGTTTTCAATAGCAAAGATAATAATAGCCAAAGCATTAGCCTCACCGAAACTTAAATAATTCAGCCTATCTTCAATGATATTTGGATCATTTTTATATTTAAATAAAGTCTTAAAACTTGCGTCGAATACTCCATGTATATTTACTTCATATGGTAAACCCGCAATTTTTAGAAAGTTATTGATTAATTTCTCATTTTTCGCAATTTTCACTGCTAAATTCTTTGTCAGTTCAAGTAATGTACTTTTTAACGATTCAGCCATCCCAATAAGTGAATCTATCTCGTAATTTAATACTTTTACCAAATCTCCTAAAGAATCATTTTGAATCGAAACCACACAGAGAATTTTATCGTTTAATTTTAAAGATTTAATATACTCAATTAAATTCTCAAACTTTTTATTATTGTCGAGAAAGGCATTAAAAAGAGCAATTGCACCTTGTCCTCTTATATCATTAATTTTTTCAATTTCTGATTTAATTTCATCAATAAATTTTTGTAAAGGAACGAAAGTGTCCATGTTGGCTTTACCTTTAAGTGAATTAATTCTAGATATGCTTTCACTAAGTAATAAATCAGAACAATATGATGCGGAATCGTTGATGTATTTTTGTTCTTTATTGTGCTCCATTACTTCCTTACTAGTTCCAAATTTCTCTATTTCCTCTACATTTTCTTTCAATGAAAAATCTTCTTTTTCAAACCTTTGGCCACAAAACGGACAAATGTTTTCAATCGTCCACTTTTGGTCGTATGACTCAATCCATTTAAGCCAATTAGCCCTATATGGGCTAGACATATATTTTGACAATTCAAAAATAGGAGATTGAGAATCAAGCGGCATTAAATCAATTCCATTGGAAGAAAAAGCTGAGAACAAACTATTTCTAGAATTAATACCCTTTCCATTCTTTTTATAGTCGATAAAGCTCTTTGCTGTTAATTCGTTATATAGTTGAATTAAAGTACTGAATTCATTGCGCCGTGCAATTTCACAAACTTTTTTAAGAGAATCATTTATGCGTTCAACTTCTTTATCGTAAGTGTCGTCTTTAATTACAAACTGGTATGTATCGTTTAATAAATCCTCTCTCTTAGTAAATAATTTATCAAAATAGGCCTTATCATAAACAACTACATTTTGGATTTCTTCTGTAACTTCACAGGTGGGTTCAATTCCAGGATTATCTAAAGAAGTTATTGCCTTCTTTAAATCTTGCTCTCCATTAATTTTGTACTTGAGAGCCTTAATTATAGTTGTCTTCCCTATTCCATTAGGACCAAACTTAATATTCAGCTGGTTAGCATTGACACTTATTTTTCCTTCTTTTATGCAACCAACATTTTGTAATTCAATAGAAAAATTATTCATATAACTTTTATCTCACAGTCAAAATAAATTAATTGATTGACTTTATAAATCATTCAAATTGTAAACCGTTTCTAGAACATCAAATGTTTCTTCGAGATTGTGTTTTGCAAAAATCCAACCCGTCCCATACGTGAACCAAGGGAAGGTGAAGTTAGGAATGTCCTTCGCCTCTAGAGCTAAAGTCTTATAACTTCTCGCGGTCTCATTTAGTTTAGAGCCACCGACACCATAAAAGTTACATTCGCAAGCATAGACATGTTTTCCTTTAATAAACACAAAATCGAAGCGCTTCTCAGTCATTCCATTATTGCTAATCTTGGGTAGATTATCATTTTTTATTTTTCTCTAATTCCCATAGCTTAATAGCTCCGTCAAAGTAATCTTGTCTAGTTATTTTCCCCTCATAAAATTTTTTTGCTAATTCATATTCCGTCGTATAAAGCTCAGAAAAATTAGATTTAGTCAACATTGGTTCTTTTTTAAAATAATTTTTATAGTAATCTAGACCAATATTTTTTGCAAAATCAATATCTTCTTCTTTTACATAGCACCAGCGCCAAAAGCCTTCTGGATCTTGATTATCTAAGAAGTGGATCATCTTATACATATTTTTTGTTTCATCAAACTCAACTATTTTTCCTAACTCATATTCCAAATTTATGTAACAAATTATGTAGACAACGTCGCCTTTTTTAAATTTATGATTCATATTAAGCATTAGGATTTGGATTTGGACTATCAGGATGGACTATAGGTTCGTTCGAGCCAGTTGGATAATAATATAATTGTCCAAAGAAACTATGAGTCCAATGCATTGGCTGTGTTTCAATTCTTACAATTTGATTATTAACAATTTTACAATTATGAAAATGTTTCATAAAAATAGTACCAGAATCAGTAGAAAAGTCAATCTCTGGTGCATTCGTGGTAACTCCGGAGCCAGCATATAATATCAAATTTCTTGCTTTATTTTGGTACCAGGTATATGAACTTAATCCAAGTCTATGAGTCCCCCATTCTACACAAAAATCGAAAGACACAGGAATAAAACAAATTTGAAAGCTTTTATAACTTACATATCTCATCAAAAATATATCGTCTGTCCATATAACTTTTTTAACAAGAGCAGTTTGAGTGGCTACGTCGCGTGTTTCTACTTCTTGGAATGTCAATTCTTTATTACCTACAGTCACTGACCCCGCATTTGAAGATTCTTCGACTTTGGCTTTTGCATCATCAAAAAAGAATTAATTAAATCTGCAAAAGCACTAAATTGTTCTAAAAACCAATTTTTTATATCATTAATAACCGAACAAATTTCATCCCAGTATTGAACAATGATTACAGTCAAAGCAATTAATGCGCCGGTTGCAAGACCTACAGCAAGTGCCCAACCAATAAATGGTATCCATGATGTAGAAATTGCCGCTGACAAAGTGCTAACAGCTCCAGTAAAGGCACTTATTGCAGCTTGAGTTAATCCCGCACTACTTAACATTCCAACTAATGCTGTTGTAACTACTGCCATAGTAGTAACATGCTCGTACTTAGGTGGAACAGTCAGGTCAAGATATTTATTTTGGTTTAAAGCAACATACTTATCAAAATTAAAATCAGCTCTTCTTAAATCATCATACCTCATTAGTTGAGTTGCTGTTAAAGATGCTTCGAGATTGAGTTGATACTCATGCATAACTTCCGCATAAGTTGGAGCCACATAATTAATGTCAAATTCCGGTAGTGTGATTGATTCTTTAACATCAACATTTAAGCCAGTAATATCAATATAACTGTCAAATTCTTCTTTGTAATCTTCAATAGCTCTAATAAGAATCTCTTCAGGATCTTCGGTATCCTCTTCATCACTAACAGAGTTTACAAGACGCATAACTTTTTGAGTAACGTTTTCGTTAATTTTGTTGATTTCATTTGCAATAGCAACAGGTTTTCCAGCACTAGTTAAAAGAAAAGCTGAACCTATTGCAAACATTAATAACCTTTTTAGTCTCATAATTTCCTCACTTTTTTATTATAGCACTAGCAATTCTATTTTGTTTAATTTTTAAATAATGGTTAGTTGACAAAGTCAACTCAATCGTTTAATTTTTACTTATTTTTCATTTTTAAGCAAATCAAAAAGCTAAGAAATGCGCTATAATTTAGTGGAAAATAATTAGGTCTTGATTATGGGAAAAATATATATTTTAGATACAAATTTAGTTTACGAACTATTATCACTAAAAGGAACAAAATTGAAAGGCGTCGGTGCTTTAGATAGACCAGACATTGATTATGAAAAACTTAATTCATTCTTAAGTAATAATTTAAAAAATAAAAACCTATTCATAAGCCCGGTTTCTATTTTTGAAATATCCAATAAATTTAAGAACAATTGTCTGAAACTTAAGAAAGTAATTAGAGGACTAGAAAAAATTAGGAATGAATATAAATATGATTTGTTTTGTAAAAATATGGGTCATCTTTTTAATATTGATGAAAAGATTATGCAAAGTATTAGGCAAAATTATAAAAATATTAAAAAATATAAAAAATACTTGCTTGAAGAAAAAATCAGATCAGAAACAGAATTTTTATATATTTTACCTTTACAAATAGTTATTACATATTTTCTTTTAGCTCATTATGAGGATGAGCAATATTATAAAACATACAATTATGCTGTTAATGCTTTTATTGAAAAAAATTATGAACTAATAGTTGATACTTTAAAAGAAAAGATTAGAAACAAATTAATCAATGATTATTCTATTGGCAAAGAAAAGAAGTCATTTAGAAATCTTTTTGAAGAGATAATAATAGACTGTTCTTCTTATTTATTAATACCATTTGATTATATTTATGACGAAATTAGCAAGAATAAAGAACCAACTTATAACTTATCATCTATGGTAAATAAAGTGGATAACAAAACAGTTATTCAAAAATATAAAGAATGGTATCAATCAGAAAATAAAAACTTGACCAATATTGCTGATATTTTAAATACAATTAAAAACGTTTTGGTTTCAAAAAATTATTCTTCCTGTCAATGCGAATATGTATTACAAGTAATTAAAGATTTTTTTAATAATGAAACTAAAATGGATACTAATGACGCTGAAGATTTTTGGATTTTATGCTTTGTTAGAGATAATTCACAACTTCTTACATTTGATAAGCAAATGATTAGAGCAATTGAGGTTGGAAATTCTAAAAACTATCTTTTAATAAATTCATTTAAAAAAGGATGGAAACCTATTCTAGGTTTCTAAACATCCCCAATTAATCATGGATATTCAATTCTCTTCTTTTTTCAATTTTTAAAGTTTGAATTACGATTATTATAATCAATCGCAATTGCATTTTCCCTTTTTTTTGTAAGGCCAGACGCAACCATATTTTTATATATGTTCAAAAAATCCAAAAGACTTTGTCCTTTTTCATCTAGAATAAAATTTAAATCATTGATTGCATCCACCATTTTTTTATTTTTCATAAAAACTTCCTCGTTTGGAAAAAATGACCATAATTATTTTTTCGAATATATTCTGTTAAGCATTTATAATAAGAATTTAGTAAATTGGATAATTTGACATCACTATCAATATCTTGAATTTGCAATTTCAATTCATTCTTAAGAGTCTCCATCGAAATGGGTCTTCCGTGAGATTTCCATATATTGCTGTTATCACTCAATTTATTCGCAATCTCTTCTGCCCTTTTATTCTTTTCGGCCATAGTAACAGGCGTGCCATTAGAATGTTTTATCCAGTTTTTAAATTTATATTTAACAAGCCATTTGGTTAACAAATCAATTGTTAATTCTTTTGCCATCTCATAAGAACGAAGTTCAGCTAAATCAAAATCTTTCAAAATAATAAATTCAGCATTGCTTATTGTTCCATTTTGAGCTTTAGTTATCAAAGCTCCTATTTTGTCTAAATACCCCAAAGCTGAAACAAATTTACCATCTTTAGTCTTAACTTGCGGATCAATAGGACCCAAGTTTGAGAAATAATTCATATAGATGTTATCACCACTCAAACACATTACGGTTCCGGCGCTATATGCATAATCAGGAACTATAAAATTGACTTCCCTATAAAAATGTCTAAAAACCAATTCCATTTTTTGAATAGGAGTAACAACACCACCATTTGTGGTTAATATAACATAGAGTGTATCATGATTAATTTTTGTGTCTTTCTTTAAATCTTCAATTAAATCTTTTACGAGATTCTCTATTCCATCATCAATTCCGCCAAAAAGTACTAATACATCACCATTTAAATGCTTTTCAAGTTTAGCAAAAGTACTTTTCATAACGTTTCTAGTAGTTGATTCTAAAGGTCTGCTTTCCATAAAAAATCCTTATAATTTTGCCATTTTATTTTATCATAAATTCACCCAAAATCCATAATAGTGACTATAAAAATTCAATGAATATAAAATAAAAGTGTTAGATACTTATCGCATTAAATGCCCCGTTTTTAGAATATAGTACTACAATTCTTTAGACGCATATTTTTGGAAATAACAAAATAAGAAAATAAAAAAATTGAAATGTTATATATAAATATATAAAAGTGGGTTGATTTTTTGTCAAATCCATTTTTTTTGCGTAGTTTTTGTAGCAATATTGCTACCCGTTTTTAGAATATAGTACTACAATTCTTTAGAATTTCTCCTATACAAAAACTATAGAAAATCTCGATTTAATTCGAGTTTTTTTAAATACTAGAAATTTTAATTTTTTGCAAAAATATTTGTAGTACTTTGTAGTACTTTATGCTATAATATAATAAAGGAATAAAATTTATGGCATATTACTTAAGAGTTACTAACAAAAATAAAGGCAAATATCTTCAAATCTATGAAACTTTCAGAGTCAAAGGAACAAAGGATGTTAAATCAAAATGTTTCAAATCTTTAGGTTACGAAAAAGATTTACAATCAGAAGAAATTGGAAATCCAATTGAGCATTACAAAAAATATGTTGATGATTTAAACGCTGATAAAAAAATTAAAAAAATAATATCTAAAACTGAAAAAATTTCAGATGAAAATAAGACTTTTAATATAGGAACAAGTTTAGTTAAAGGTATTTTCAAAACGTTACAATTAGAAAAGATTTTTGGAGCTTTCGAAATTATTTTCAATCGACGTTTTAAGCACTTTGAAATACTTCAGGATTTGGTTTGTGCAAGAATTTATGAGCCTAAAAGTAAGTTATATACATACAACGAAATATTGCCGGTAATTAATCCGAAAATTAGTTATTCTTTAGATGACGTTTATGCTTTCTTGGATGATTTTGGTTCTAGATACGAAAATGTCATTGAGCTAATAAACGCTTCTCTTTCAAGAAATTATAAAAGTGATACTTCTGTCACTTTCTTTGATTGCACAAATTTCTATTTTGAAATAGATAAAGCAGATGAACTTAGAGCCAAAGGTCCATCAAAAGAAAATAGAAAAGATCCAATAATTGGAATGGGGCTTCTATTAGACAGAAATTGCATACCAATTACAATGCAAATGTACCCAGGAAACGAGAGCGAAATACCAATGCTGAAAAAGTGTATCGAATCCGCAAAAAAGCAAAATTTTATAATAAATAGAACAATAAGAGTTGCAGATAAGGGCTTAAATTGTGGAAATAACATTTTCGAAGCAGTTAAAAACAACGACGGTTATATTTTTTCAAAATCAGTTTCTAAATTAAGCGAAAAGGAAAAAGTTTGGGTTAATCTCGAAAACGATTACATAAAATCTTATGAAAATGACACACTAGTCTTCAAAATTAAAAGTTGCGTAGATGAATTTTCATACGATCACAAAGGCGCAGATGGAAAGAAAAATTTATTCAAAGTCAAAGAGAAAAGAGTTGTCTATTGGAGTAAGAAATTATACGACAAAAAGATGTTAGAACTAGACAAGTTAGAACTGAAAGTTAATAACCTTTCTCTATCAAAAGCAAAAAGAGAAAAATATAACGCCTATGCCTCATACATCGATTTCGTTGGCCTTGATAAAGATGGAGAAATAACAGATAAAACAATAATAAAAATCAATAAAGAAAAGTTAGAAAAAGATAGAAAATATGCTGGATATAACATGATTGTTACTTCCGAAATCAACGCCTCAGAAAACGACATTTATGATGTTTATCATCATTTATGGAGAATTGAGGAGACCTTTAGAATTTTAAAAACAAATCTAGATGCAAGACCTGTTTATGTTCAAAAGCGAAATACAATTTTTGGTCATTTTCTTGTCTGCTATACATCAATATTGATGGTAAGAATTTTGCAATTTTTAGTATATAAAAATGAGATCAAATCGAGCGATTTAATTCAATTTATGAAATCTTTTAATGTTTATAAAATTGATGATGACTTATATGTTAATCAACTAAGACCAAAAGACTATTTAGCTAAAATTAAAACTCATTTCTCTCAAAATATTGATAACGCTAAGTTTAAAAATAACGAGATTAATGAGCTGTTTAATTGGTCAATACCGTTAAAAAGTACTACAAATTGATTTTATTTTTTAAAGACAGGTTTTTTATTATAAAATATTGTTTAGAACTTCGAAATGAAAAAGTAAATGCAACGAAATATATCAAAAACGTTGCATTTAGTTATCTTTTTTTAAAAATTTTGATATGTTGCATTTACTTTTACAATTGGCCTTAAGTAAAAATTATTATAAATTCAACGATTTTTAGACTAACCTTCTTAACAAATGATGTTTACTAAAAATTTGTTAATGGCGTCCCGTTATATTGGAGAGTTAATAAGCGAGTATATTATAAAAGAAAAGAGCCCATATTTCAGAGCTCTAATTCAATAGCTTAAAGAATTATTTATTTAAAGAGAGTAATCATAGTTAACAAAAGGTTTCATTGCAGTTAATAATGATGTACTAAATACTATATCACCTAAACAAAATCTACCTTTGTTTCTATCGCCAGTAGCAGTTGCAGTTGTTTCAAAACGTAACCCATAAATACCAGTTAACGTAGATTCGGCAAATTGAGTTAATCCATTTTCTTTAGTTTTTAAAGAACTAATAGGAATATCTTTCAAAGTGGACCAATTTCCAGAGACATCTTTAGTTTGAATAATTGCAGTTCCATCAAGGTTTTCAGATGCACTCCACATACATGCACGATACATAAAAGAATAAACTGGTTTATTAAAATTCATTTCAAAATATGCTCTTCCTGCATTCTCTCTTCTAGGTGAAAGAACAATATAGGATTCCTCAATATAGCCACATCTTAATCTTTCAGTATCAATGGTTAATTTATTTTGTGTAACTGTCGTATACATTCTATCAGGGTCAGAAGCTACGCTAGAAGAATTAAGTTCATTTGAAAAATAATATCGTCCTTCGAATCCCCAATCTTCTGGTAAAAATGAAGATTTTAAGCTATATCTATTAGGCTCTCTAAATAATGCAGAACAATAATAATCACCCCAGTTTGGACATGTTTCGGAATCAATTGCTATATAAACGTAATACGAAGGATCAGCCACATCATTAATTACATTTTTCCATACTTGCGTTGTCAAAATACATTCATTATCAAAAATATCAACAATTTTAAATGCCTCATTTTTATTGTTTCTTAAAATACTTAAAGTGTGATAAAGATTATCTTTTTCTGACCACTTTTCTTTTATCAAAGAATTCCATTTAAATGTAGGACTAACATCTAAATAATTATTAAAAATCTCTATCTCCGTAGGAATCATCGATGTACAAGCACAAACTTCAACTGTATCGCCATATTCATCATAGCGTGAATAGTTAAATGAATGTTCATGCTCGATTGTTGGTTCAAAATACATTATTTCTTGTATATATGGAAATCCTAAATCGGTCATACTTATATGCGAATAGGAACTACCATACCAACCAGCATTGCAATAGATTTCATCATTAATTTCATCATAATCATATGCTAAGAAGGAATGTGCAGAAACATCTTCAGCTGAAGAATCTTCACGATCCCTAGCATCAATTATAACTGGTATGCCTTTTGAAACATTCTCAATTATAGTTTCTCTCATTTTTGTTGGATTTGAATTTTTGAACCCTATTTTGATATCATCTCTGCTTAGAGAAATTGACTCATCTAAATAATCGTAAATAACATCACGAACATTACTCAGAGATGTTGATAAAGATAAAATTTTTTTATCTTCATTGTATAAATTAAGTTTTTCAATACCTCTAGAGAGTAAGTCAAAATGAACAATATCATCTTTATGATTATTAACGAGATTTAAATACTCTTCATCGGATAAATTGTTTGTGGAAATGCCAACATCAGCTTCATTTTTTGAGCCAGGAGATTCAGTAGCATTTAAGATGGTTTCATTAACAAAAACATTTTCTCCATCATATTTTTCAGGCAAAAAATTATCATTCCAAAATGAATCATAATAAGATAACAACATATCTACAGCAACATAGGTACATGAGCCTTTAACGTTATTTCCAAACCTGCCCTTTAAGTTACTAAAATAGTATGGCGCAAAATAATCTGTATTAAAAATACTGTCACTGTTAGCATTTTGAAGTTCATAAGTAGGAGCTAGTGCATTCGGTTTTGCCATTGTTTCTTTGTCAATGTCATTATTTTTATGACTTATCCTCGTGTCAGTCGTGTCGTTTAATATCATTCCATTAATATTTCGAGGTAGAGATAAACCTAATACACCTATAAAAGATGCAAGTAAAATATCTAGTTTATGCATAACTTTTCCTCCATTAAACTATCAATTCGTAATTATTAATTAATTCATCAATCATTAGCTCTTTATCTATTTCATTACCACTTTCTTGAGATAACTCGGCCTTCATAATAATGTTTTCGCTATAAGTGAAAGTTACTTCGTATGCTCCATCATAATAATTGATGAACTCGTATTCAATTTTACTATTATCGAAAGTATTGTCTTTATCTTGCAAATAAAATGGATAAAAGCAAATACTAAATCTATTATAATTTGGTAAATGAGTAGTATTTTCATTAAATATATATTCTATCCAAAAATAATCATATATAGAGTTAAAAATATCTTCTTTTTTCGAAGCACTTTTATCAATATGTCCAGAAAAAGTTGTACTAAAATGCTTATAAAGAATTGGAACTTCAAAATTGGAAACTCCAAAACTAAAAGTGCCATTTTTTCTAGCATTTTTTAACTCAACAATAAATTTATTGACTTCATCATTATTATCAAAGCCTTCAAACCACCAAAGTCTATCTTTTCCAGGCAAAACCAACCCATTATTAGAATTTGAGTCATTACTAGTAACAGGAGCCTCACTACAACTAGTGAATGTTAATAACATTACAAAAATGGTTATTGTTTTTTTCATATTAACCTCTATTTATAGTTTAACAAAAACATAATCAAACTAAAAGATTTTTCCGTTTTTAGAATTTAGCACAATAAATCTTTAGAAGAATATACCCAATTAAATCCAAAATACCTGTATTTCATGGGTAATTTTTTATTTTTGACGATTTGACAAAATATTTTATTTCTTCTTGTTTATTGTGCTATCTTGTGCTATAATTATATAGGGTGAAAATATGAGTTACTTTCTAAAGAAAACAAAAACTAAAAAAGGTATTTATTATCAAGTTTATAACGGTGTACATGATCCTGAAAAAGGATACACTACACAAAAATCTGTGAAGGTTATTGGTTACCATGAAAATCTTTTAAAAGATGGCATTGAAGATCCTTTGACATACGCAAAAAATATAGTCACAAAAATGGAAAAAGCTAGAAAGGATGAATTAGAAAACAAAAATAAACAAAAAATAACGGGAGTTTCACCTGTCAAAAATATCGGTTATTTCTTGCCAATTTCTGTTTTGAATAAGTTAGATATCAAAGAAGATTTTTCATATGTAACCTATGGAACAAAATGTAAATATTCACTTCTTGATGTTTTTATTGCGTTAATTTCAGCAAGAATTATTTCACCAGTTTCAAAACATAAATCATATATTGAAATAATCCCAAAATTAATCGAACAATATAATTTTAGTTATAACCAACTTATGGATGGATTAAACATACTTGGTGAAAATTACGAAAGAATAATTGAAATACTTAATTATCACTACAAAAAAATGTACAAAAGAAATTCAAAAAATGTATATTTTGATTGCACAAATTACTATTTTGAAATCGATAAAGCATATGAAGATAAGCAAAAAGGACCATCAAAAGAAAATCGCAATGAACCAATAATAGGTATGGCTTTACTTCTTGATGAAGATCAAATTCCACTTTCGATGCATATGTATCCTGGAAATCAATCAGAAAAAGAAGAAATTAGAAAAATAATTTCTAAGATGAAAAAAACTAATAATGTTACAGGAAAAACTATTCAAGTGGCTGATAAAGGCTTAAATTGTGCAAAAAACATACATGAAGCTATCAAAAACGGCGATGGTTACATATATTCACAATCAGTTAAAAAATTATCAAAAAAGGAAAAAACATGGGTTGATATTCAAAATCAATACAAAGAAACAAAAGAGGGCGATGAAGTGGTTTTTAAAATTAAGTCATGCATTGATAATTTTGAATATTCATTTTTAGATGAAGCTAACAAAAAAATCCAATTTTCAGTTTCTCAAAAAAGAATAGTTTATTGGTCTAAAAAACTTGAAGAAAAACACATAATGGAAATAGATAAAGAAGTCGAAAAGTTAACCAATTTATCGCTTAGTGGAATTAAAAGAAAAGAGCTTGGAGATCTTGCAAAATATGTAAAAATTGCATCAATTAACAAAGATGGTGTAATAGACTCCTCAAATATCAACGCTCTTATTGATTATGAAAAAATAAATGAAGAGAAAAAATACTGTGGTTACAACATGTTAATTACATCTGAAATCAAAGACAGTGTTGAACACATCTATAATGTATATAAAAATTTATGGAGAATTGAAGAATCATTTAGAATTTTAAAAACAAATCTCTCAGCTAGACCTATTTATGTCTCTAAAAAAGAAAGCATATATGGACATTTTTTAGTTTGCTATACAGCACTATTTTTAATGCGAATTGTGGAATTTAAAACCTTAAAGGACAAGGTCCCAGCTAACAAATTATTTGAATTTGTAAGAAAATTCGAAGTAGTGAAATGTAATGAATTATATATAAATTTATTAACTAAAAATGAAGATTTTTGCCCAATAATCGATGCTATAAAATTACCAGTTGATAACTTTTATTTGGATAGGAAAGAGTTCGAACAGTGTCTAAACCTATCGATTTAGCACAAGATATTAAGTGATTCTCCAAAAAAAGGTCTTATGAAATATATCAAATCTTTCTGAAGCTAATATAAAAAAGGCTCTTTCCAATAGTTATTGACGTAATGATTGTAATCTCATAGCCTTATTTTTGATTAATTCAAATGATGATCTACCATACATTATTCGTTTTGTTAATTTTGTTGTATTAACTTTTGACTCTACAATCCCATTAGATTCATCACATAATAAACTGTTAATAACAGCATCATAATCTCTCTTAATTCCACGAACAAACGAGTCAATGTTTTTTGATTCTAATCTAGAAGCCTTAATTATCCATTTGTCTAGATATTTTTTCTTTTTAATATTTAAAAGAATTGATTTAAATTCTAAAAATATTGAAAGGCATTCTTTAACGATAGGATATTTAGAAAAAGCAATATTAAGATATTTTCTAGGTAATAAATCATCATTTTTTTCATGATAAAGAAAATTTAATATATCTTTCTTCTCAACATAAGAATCTAATGTTAACTTATTCTGTTTGCTTAAACGCCTTAGATACATTCTTAGATTTGAATACGATCCTTTATAACCTATTTCCTTTAAGGTGATAAAAACTTCTTTTATTGAACATTTATTATTCAATAATTCAAAAATATCTTTTTGATAATCGTCTAATTCGCTTTTTGCTCCAGAATTTTTATCTTCAGAAAAGAGAAGATCAACATACTGATCTGATAAATAATGGGAAACAGTTCTCCTGTCAATTCCAAATTCTTTTGCTGTTTTAGTTAATGATTTACTTTTTGAATAAAATTCTCTTACATCATTTATTACTTTGGATTTTCTTTTCCTATTTTCTTCAATTTTTAAATCATTTTTATCTTTTTTTGAAAAGTATTTAGTCAATTCAGAATCTGACATTTTTTCTAACTTTTTGAAAAGCCTAATATCTAATTTGTTATTTGAACAAGCGGTGGATACACATATTCCATTATTAATATCATTTTTTATTAAATCAAAACGTTCTTTTATTGTTTGTTTATCTTTAAAAGATAATTCATAAGATTCAACTAAAACTCTATCATATTTAGATCTAATGTCACTTGATATAGCTTCACTTAATCCTTTTAATAAATGAAATCGATCTGATATTTGTTTTACTTGAGGCAAAGAAATATCAATCGCATTTTTATATATTAAAGATCCATCTCGTGAAATTGTATTGAGGTTAATAAATTTAGAAAGCCAAACATTAAGATCATTAATTTCTCTTGATGGAATCATATCGACAATAGTTTTCGTTTGATGATTAATCATTATCGTTCCATACGTATGTCTTTTTTTAATTGCAAAATCATCAATTCCTACTATAAATAAAGATTCGTAATCAATGTTAGGAGCATCTTTTTTTTTGATAAGCACAAATTGTGCTTTTCTTTACAATAACTCCTTGTTTATTTAATGTACTTTGTGAAGTTAAAGAACTAATTGAACATGAATGATCAAGGATAAATTCAGTAAGCCTTTTAGTTTTATGTGCTGTTTTAGAAGCATATTCAAGTTCTTCTGTAAATATTAAATTGCATTTTCTACAATGGAAATGTCTTACTTCAGGCATAAGAAATACTGTTTTACCTTGGACAGGCAAATCTTGGATTTTTCTAGAGTGAATAGAATGAACCGATGATATTTTTTCATTGCATTTAGGGCATACGGTAGAACTATTTTTTTGATGACAATACACATAAATGGCATCATCAGATTCTTGAATTTTATCAATGGAGATATGAGGAGAAAGTTGCTTCAAAGTTGATTTCATAAAATAATTATTCCTTACTATATAATATATTATATAGTAAAATTATCATTTTTTCAATAACTATTGGAAAGAGCCATAAAAAATCACACTTTTCCCTTCAAGGTATATGCGATGTCAACCTTTGATATTTTTTTAACAACGAAAAGAAGAGAAAAAACAATAGATAATGTAGCAATAGCCAAACAAATAACCATAGATAATGATTCTAATCGAAATAGATTATATGATATACCTAAAACAGACTCTTTCATCAATATTTTATTGATAAATACAATAATAAATAATGATGCCAAAGAAGAAAAAGCATAACTAATTATTTGCAAAAAAACACAAGGCATTAAAAGAAACCTTGATAATACATTAGAATCTTTCCCCAAAGACATTAACATAGCAATTCTTTTTTCTTTTCCAGATACACTTTCAAGTCCAATTGAAACGCCTATAATAGCAGTCAAAAAAAAGAATAGCATAGCTAGAGTAATAAATATGCCTGAAAGTGGACCGGTTTTTGTTTGTTCAATTAAATAAATGGGCTTAAGATAATCCAGTTCTCCTTTAAAAGAAGCATTTTTTAAAATAGATCCAGTTCTTAAATAATTGTCAGTAATCGCCGCTATTTGAAACGAATAGTAAGGTAGCATAGAACAAATATTAGAATAAAACTCAGTAGAGATATAGATGTCCGCACTATCCAAATCTGTAATGCCGCAAATTGTAACACTATCCTTAATTAGATAAATATTTGGCGTTTGTTCGTAATTAACGTAATTAGGCGACGAAGATAAGTCACGATAATGGAACTGTTTATTTAAAATGCTATTATAATCTTTCGTTTCAATACCCAATGATGCTAAATATCTTTTAGATACAACAACATCATCATTTTTTTTGGGCTGACTGCCAAATGAGATTTGCTGGTTAGAAAATTTCGAATAAATTGTTGTAGAGTCAACATATTCTTTCATAGTCAACGATTCATTTGCAAAAGAAGCTCCTTTAAGAAAAAGCGAATCAAAAGAATTGTAAATTGTATAAAAATCATTTTCGTTCATAATTACATACGAATAATTCGTTAAAAAGGTGTCCTTTTTAGTTATTTGGTAATTAATATTCATTATGTGTGAGCTCATATCTGATGCAGAAAAGTCTACTTCTATAATACTTTGGTACTCAAAAGAAACATCAAATGAGCCAAAAGGAGAATAAATACTTGAAGAAAGAGAATCTGAAGCTAAGTTTTTTAAGAAAGAAGAAACGACGCATTGCCCAGACTTAGGATTTTGAACGATTTGATTATTGATCGTTAGTCCTTCAACAAAAGGAATATAATAAAGCGTGGTATTATATTTGCTTTCTTTTCCGGTAATTACAGGAACACACTTTCCAAACTCTTTCTTCGATTCTTGGAAAAAGTTGATTCCGCATTTTAATGAAACATCTTCTTGGGTTGGATTGTTTATACGCAATTGTTTTAGAGGTATTATCCAAGCGTTTTCCTCTTTTAAGGCTTCTGAAAACGCCACAGAAGTATCAAAAAACAAAAAAGATCCTTGAAGCAAAGAAAAAGTCATTGAGATAAGCGAAATGAGTATAAGTAAAAAAGTTCTTGTTTTTCTGCTCCACAAATTTTTCCATGCAAATAATAACATAATTTTTTGATTTTGTTTTTGTTTGCAATCATTAATCAAGGTCTGATGTTGGCTTAAAGAACTATGTTTTTCTTTGTCAATGTTGTCATAAATATGGTATTTTCCATCGCCGAATAAACGTATAATGACATCAGCATATAAATCAGCAATAGTTTGGTTATGAAGAGAAACTAAGCACAATGCCGTTTTGGATACTGTTTTTATCGTTTCAATAACTTCATTAGCATTTCTTTCATCCAAACTAGCAATTGGCTCATCTAAAAAAATTATTTTGCTTTTTTTAAGAAAACAGCGAGCAATTGCGACACGCTGCTTTTCGCCACCTGATAATTTGCTTACTAAGACATTTTTTAAAGATAGTATATTCAGTTTTTTTAAGCAATCGCTTATTTGTTCATCATCATCAATTATAAAACGTAGATTGTCCAAAACAGTAAAATCTTCTAGCAAATTGTTTTCTTGAAAAACAAAACCAATGCTATTAGCTCTTAAATGCATTTGTTTTTTTTGATGCATAAAATAAATATTCTCACCATCTAAACGAATGCAGCCTTCGTCTGGTTTTAGCAAAGAAGAAAGCATGTTCATTAAAGTTGTTTTTCCAGTTCCTGATTCGCCAAGAAAACACACGAAACCTGTCGACGGGAAGGTATATGAAAAATTCTCAACCACTTTCACGATTCTAGTTTTTTCGGAAAATGATTTTGAAACATTTTTAGCTTCTAGAACCATGCTACATTGAACCTAAAACAGACTTTATTGCATACGAATAAAAATCAATTACTATTTCTTGATAAAAAACATTGGTGTATTCATCAGCGTAACTAGCATACCCAGTAACATTTACATAATCGTTTTTTCCGTAATTGTACCAAGAAAATAAAGCCGATGCGCGAAAATCGAAATAATGTTTTTCGTTATCAAAAAATGTATCAACAAAGAAAGATGAATCTTTAATGCCATAAAAAGAAATCCATAAATAAGAATCGCATTTAAATAAGCCATACAATTCATTAAGATTTTCTTTCGAGAGACAAAAACTATCATTAGTTACATCAAAAACAATACAGGTATAGGCATGGCTTATTTGGATGTCACTAATACTATTTATATTATTGTAATATTTAAGTGAATTAAAAGTTTTTCCTTCACTACAGAACGTATATAAACAGGCATCATTATTGTTTAAATAATTTATACTTTTTGTGACTGTTTTATTGTTCCCACACGATGTTAAAGAAATTAGCAATACGCCAAATAGACAATACAAAAAACGTTTCATAAATGCTCTTTTTAATAAGTGAATGAATAATTGTGGCTAACAGTGCCATGATATTCGCTGCCAAAGTATTCACAAGTATGCGTAACATCAATCCAGGCGGAATATGAATTAGGAACAATAAATGTTAAAAAGCCATAGAAAACTACAGAATTAGCGGCATAATTCCCATATCCATAAATACTATATTCTGTTTCATAATGCGAAGTAGCAACATTGGATCTACTGGTAACGGTTAATTCAGACATCGAAAAATCAACAGTTGCGCTGATTTCAAAACCGCTTGAACCGCCACAAACACCAATTGTTCCAGAATAATTGGCAGGAAGATTTTTTGGAGACCAGTCTGCTAAAGAATACCCATCTCTCAAATCAATTGTGGTTTTTAAAACCCTAGCATACCAATTATCTCCGTGACTGCCAATACCTATAAAACCCCAGTCTCTACCAGGCTGAAGTGGGGAGAGGACAACTCTATAAGCAAAAGCATATGTGTTAGATGAATTAACATTTTTCAAAAAAACTTGCTGAATATCTGTTTGATATTGAAGTTCGCCTGCATCATTAACAGGATAAGAATATGTCTGGAAATCTTTCATGTAAATCGGTTCCCAGTCATTAGAAATTGAGAACCCATATGCTGAACAATGACCATTAAATTCAGAAGTTCTACTTTTTCTTATGGTTGAAAAATAAAAATGATTCTGTTCGTTAGATGTTGATGCTGACCCCAATGCGATTAAAACTGCAATCGCAACGCCAATAATCTTTTTCATATTTGAATGTTCCTTTCACGATTACTAATACAAGGCTTTTTATGCTCTTCAATAAATTATAAGCATTCACAAACTTTATAAAAATCATTTTAGTAAAATGATTCAATAATAACAAGTTATATTTTTTCAAATAAACTTTATCTTTTTCAAGAAAATAGTTCATTCAAATAGCATAAAAATATTAATCATTAATAAATGGCATTCATCTTTTAAACGTCCCAATGCTCAATAAAAGATATTCATCTTATTAGTACACATTGCTAAAGTAAATGTTTTGAAACAATTTGCAAAAACACGATTAACTTTTTTATAAATCAAATTTTAAAAATCTTTGTTTTTATCCATTGCAACTTAAGCAATTTCTTTTAACAGTTGATTTGCTTCCGTTCCAGATTTCGCGAAACCATAAATCGCGCTGCCATTTGGTTTATCTCTTCTATCAAAAATATAATCTAAAGAGACATCGAATCGTTCTGCATACCAATGTAAAATATCTGGGGAAGACATATTCTTTGATTTCTCATATTGTTCAATAGCGGCTTAAGTTATATTAAGATCTCTAGCTATGTCTATTTGCGATAGTTCATTTTGAATGCGTATTTGTTTTAAACTTTTAGGAATTGTTTCTTTAAGTTCCATCGTTATGAACTATAACACGTAATTATTATAAAAAAGATATTAAATTGTACGAAATCGTTCTAGTAACCAACAACTAAGCTAAATGAGGAATCGACGAATAATTTCTTACAACGCCTCGTAATTGTATGATACGTGAAAACGAAAGCAAATCCTATTTTCAACAGTATTAGAATATTAATAAACATGCTCTATGGGATGTAAAGCTTTGAATAATCGAAAAAGACGGCTCTTTATATCATAGAAAACATAAAAAAAGATCCATAACGGACCATTTTCTTGGATTATCTAAAACCCAACGCTTAAGAATATTTTCATTATACACATTATTTTGTACAATGCAACACCAAAATAAAAATTTTTACTCTTCTACTCCGTTGTACAACTTATGATATTTTTTAGCCAAAAATGAGTCGGTCATATTTGCAATATAAAAAGAAATGTTTGCAAGAAAATTTTTAAAAATCTTTCCATCGTCTTTTTGTTCCATATTGTTCATCAATCTATCACATGCAGATTTAACAAAATAAGCTACTTTAATGGTGTCAATGTTGCCGTGTTCATCTGTGCATTCTGTTTTTATTTGTAGAACATGAGATTTATATATATCTGAGTATATGTTGACCAATGATGCATCGTCGAGTTGAGTTGGTTTTTTATATAGCGCTTTAAATACTTGCCTAATCATATGGCAGTTCTTAGAATCATCAGTTCTAATTAAATAAGATTCCTGAATTCGTTTTTTTATACAATTTTCAATAGAATCATTCAATGATTGAGCTTCTTTGCCAAATTTTAAATAATTATCTTTTTCATCATAAACTAATCCATTAATTAACGACTCTCTAATGGTTGATTCTAAATCTCTATAATTAGAAATGTTTTCTACATTTAAACATTTAGATACTAATTCTTTAAATTCATCAAACATAATTAATTTTGAAACCATAGAATCAGAAAAATCAGAACAACGTTGAGCGATCTCATCAGCAATTGCAACTATACGCCCCTCAGTAGAAATAGGTTCAATTTTTAAATGGTAATTTTCTATTGAATTCAATTGCGAAAAACAACTGGTAATTCTTCCTAAACCATAGTCAATAACTATTGGTAAGGAATTTTTGTCTTTATAATATGGCTTTGTGTGTTTTATTATTCCATCAACAATTAAATATAGTTTTTCATCATCTTCAGTATTGTTGCGAAAGGTTCTCAAAAAGAGTTTTGCCGAATAAATATTATGTTTAAAGCCTTGGACAATTTCTTTTTTGCAACAATTATGTGGCAAAAGACCACCAAGATCATCTTCCCCAGAGAGAATAGCATTTAACGTTCTCTCTCCTTCATGTCCAAAAGGTGTGTGCCCTAAATCATGAGCTAAAGCAATAATGCCTAGTAAATTCAAATCAATGTTTAAATCTAGTCTACTAACGATGGAATTTGAAATTGCATAAACTTCCAACGAATGAGTTAATCTATTTCTGTAATGATCGTTGCTTGCAGGGGAAAACAATTGGGTTTTACCTTTTAGCCTTTGAAATGGTTTAGAAACAATAATGTCTGTCAATGAAATCATGATAGTATTATACATTCTCAAATGGAATTGTGAACAACAAATCAAAAATTTATCACAATTTTACAAACTTTTCTATAGGACACCAAAGGAGAGAATTTGACTTTTTTAATTATTATTTCGGATATATAAATTGTTGAACGGCTGTGTTTTAATCAACATGATATTGTAGCTAGGATTATTGTAACAAACAATGTTCTAATAATTGCCTTTGTGATTAATTCCTTTATAAGTTACACACTTAGCAATTGGTTCATTAATCTTATCATATGCCTTATCAATATATTTTTCAGGGTCATTCATAAATTCACTATATCGACACAAGACACAAAAACGACCATCTTCGCAATAATGTCCACATTGATCTGCTTTTAAGTAATAATTCTTGGAGAACTCCCTAATCACAGTTGAATCGTTTATATTAACGACATTTATCACTTGTTGACAATGTCCGCATTTGTATGAACCACCATAAACTTTTTGTTCCATTTCTGGCAAAACTACGCCAAGAATACCATCGCGAGGATTACCGTCTCTATCAGAAAGAGCTGATCTTAACTCCCTAATAATAAAGCTTTGATGATTTCTTCCATATATATCAACACCCTCATTTTCAGAGGAATGCGCTCCAATCAAAAATACAGTAACTGTTGTTGAACCTTGCCATTTATCGCGAATTTGTTGCATTACATAATCTATATTGTTTGATTGAATTGTTTCATTTAAGTGGTTAACTTGTATTTCTTTTTCTTCAAGTCTTTTAACAATTGCATCTTTATATCGACGATCTTCTTTTTTAAAACTTATAAATACTCGGTGACTCATTTTGTGCCTCCTTAATCATAGATTGAAACTTTATCTCTAGACTCTTCAAAGATGACGATAGATATAGACACCCTCAAGGAACATTTTTTATTTAAGGCTGCATTCTTTATATATTCAAATGAAGCTAAATCATCAATTCCAAAAAGAGCAATTTTTGTTCCCATTACAGGAATATAGACATGTTTGCCGGCACATTCATCAGTAATATCCATAAGTTTTTTCATTAAGATAGTAAATTCCTCAGCATCTTTTTTTACAACTTTATTATATTCGTTAAATTCAGTTAACGCGAATAGCAAAAAGATACAATCGTTTGTTTCAACGAATACATAGCTTCCTAGAGGATAAATATCTTTCTTGCCTCTTTTATTGTCTAGCACTTTAATAGGAATCCAATGTTTGTTAGCAATAAATTGACTAATATCCCTATCAAGTTTTTCTAATGATTCAGGTGTTGAATAATATTGTCTTAACCATTGTCCATGAATTGAAGTCCCCTCAACAATTCGGTCTACAATGCTTGGGCTATCTTCTACTATAGTGTCAAACGAAGAATTAACAGGAATTACAACAACCGGTTTTGATTTTTCACGTTTATCTTTTTTAATGTTCAAAACATTACCATACCTAGATTCAATAAAAACCGAGCCTCTGCCAGAGATTCTGTGGCGCTTTTTAAATCTCAAAACTAAATATATTGTGAAAAACACTATTATGAATGTTGCTACAAATATAATTAACCCAACCCGCCAAAAATTACTTGGAAGTAATATAAAAGACAAAAGTGTGCCAATAAAAGAAGAAATAGATAAAGACCAGTTTAGAGAATTGATTGCATTTTTCTTTTTCCACATAATCAATTCTATTATACCTCATTTTACCTTGTTTGCTATAAACAATGTTTTTTATACCCAAACAAGCAGTTGTTAATATTTTCTTACAGTAATTAGGAATTATGGGAATAGATGTAGGAAAGTTAAGAAGGAATTATATTTTAAAAAGTGAAAAAATTTTTAATTATGTGGCAAATTAAACAGAATATGTTACTGTAAAAAAGTTCTTGCATATTTTCTGGACTAATATCCATAAAACAATAAAGATCTTCAAAACTTTTTAAAATCATTTAGGTTCTAAAATTAATATATTAACAGGCCAATATAAAATACTAGATTTTTTGGAAATGTTGTTCTAATTACAATTACAATTGACGCAATAAAAGAATATGTTAGTCAAAACATCAAAATTCAATCATATGTTAGTATGCACAATTCTTATTTAGTAAAGAATTCTTTGCCGCGTAGATAATTAATTCCTTCTTCCTCTTTTCCAGTTATGTTATTCATATATACGACTTGCTTTATGAATGAAGAAGGTAAATCTTTAAGATTCTCAATCTCTCTTTTATAATCCTTTTCGTTAATTGTGTGAGTAACTTGGAGAAGATATTGTTTCTTTTCAAACATATAATCAAAATCAATTTCACCGCCTATGTCATTTTTCTCAGTAAGCATAAGATAACCTGTCGGAATAATTCCTCTCATGGAAAGATGAATAAATACAGCATTTTCTAAGCAATAACCCATAACCTTTGATAAGTCCAAACAATTAATGTACCTCAAACCATTGTCAGTAAAGTAGTATTTTTTATTAAGGCCAATATTCTCTAATGGTGTTCTTTTTTCATAATCGTCTATTAAAATGTGCTTTAATAAAAAGCAATCTTCAAGAACAGATAAAATGTCGTTGATTTCCTTTACCACAATAGCCTCATCTAACCCCGTCCTAGTTAAACCACGCAAAAACTTCTTCGCAATCGAAGCTGGGCTAACCGGAGAAGCTGAAGAAGAAATTAGATTGATTAATTCTTTTGCTTGGACAGTTGATAAATACTTCAAAGTTTTATTTATTTTGGATTCAACATCTCTTTCGTATAACTCTTTAAATATCTTTTCTAGTTCTATCGCTTTTTTCTCTTGCTTTTCTAATACAATATATGGCAACCCACCATAAGCAACATAAGTATCAATAGGATAGTCAGGAATTTCTTCTATTATTTCGTTATATGTTAGTGGATTTATAATAAGCGTTTCCGCAGAACCTTGGAACATAGCGATAATCTGTTTAGAAAGAATATCACTATTAGATCCAGTTACAAAAACGGAAATCTCTGGATGCATTTTTACAAATGCTTTTAATGAATTAACAAAGCCAGTTGCCAACTGAACTTCATCAATAATGATGATTTTCTTATTATTTTTTGCTAAATTAGCAAGCGCAGAGTCGAGTTGAATCTCTGTTCTTATATCCTTATCGAAACTATCAAGGTAAAGAATACCAATATCTTTTTCAACATAGGTTTTTAGTTCATAAATTAGTTTATTTACAAAAACTGTATCTAATAGATAAGTCTTTCCAGCTCTTCTTAAACCAGCAACAATATTAACTTTGCCATTACCAATAAAAGATAATAATTTATCAACTTCTTTAGTTCTTTGGAAATCCGCCATAGCCATCTAAACCTTTCTCAAACAACGTTTGTAAACCACAATAAGCCATACCGTCTTTGTCTACTCTTAATTCCATTTGCCCTAGAACTGCAATCATATGAGGAATATTGCTCTTTGCTTTTTTAAATCTATCAATTGCATTATCATCATCGCCAAAATCAATTTTAATAACGCATTTACGGTCATAATATTCAATTAGAAATCCACGGTTGAATTCCACTCTAGATTTATATTTTCCATCAATCGTATCGCCATAATAAGATATTGCACGATAAACCATGCAATTATTAGAAAACATTTTAGCAACGAGATAAGCTTCGTTTTTTAATTTGAATTTCTTTTCATTTGACAAATCTGTTAAATCAATATCAGAAACATAAGTTGGATAAAAAACCATACCAGAAGACAGTTTTTTTCCTTCTTTCACCTCTACTCTTTCAAGGATATAAATCATGCCAGCCTTATTCATATAATTAATCGCTTCAATATAAAACGGAAGAGTTTTATTTACCTTAATAGATTCATATATCTGTCTAAACGATAAAACCTCCCCACTATGCCAAACAATATACTTATATATTTCTGCTGCTTCTTTTTTGGAAAAGAAATTAAATAGCCCATCCAAATGGTAATTACTAGTATCTACTAAATCTCCATATAATTCAGGAGCCAAAAAATATCTCGTGTAGCGACCACGTATTTGTGTATCATCGTTTTTTAAAGCATAAACAACATCAATATTTGTTGTGATGATAGCGGTAATATTTTTTTTACCATAAAATGCATTAATAATAGCTTGAGGAGACTGAAAATAGAAAAGATCCTGGATTATAAAAACCATCCTATTATCTTTTAACAAATCCATTGTTTTCTGAATGCTATTTAGCAAATCAACGTCTTTCATGTTGCCTGGATACGCATAAAAAAAGAAATAGTTTTCGCTATTCTCATCAATTGCTTTTTTTATATCACACAATAAAAAATCGCTGACATCCATTGATTTATTAACATGGATTACATTTGCTTTACCATTCCACAAGTTGCTGATTAGGTCTTTGATAATTTGCTTCATAACTAAATTATAAAGTGTCTATACATTTTGTCAAATATTGTAAAGCATTTTTTGCTAATATTTTATTATTTCAATTTACGTTTTTATATATTTTGCATTTTTGTCAAGTATTTATATCAATCAGTGCCACATCCGACACTAATATAAGACATTGGTGCCAAAAAAATGTCCGCATCCTCTTTTTCCAATTAGTCTTGCACCACGAACAATAAGAGGCATCCTATCAGATTGTTTTTTCCACTCATCTAGAAAAGAATCGATCTTTCTCTTTAATAATTTTTCCATTTGAGTTCACCTCCGTTCGCCATAATTGCAGCATTTACAAATAGAATTAAAATGCTTTTTGCACCTTTTCCCCACATTTTATAGGTGGTATTTGTACCTTTTCCCCACAATTATTCAATAATGTGCAATCTATACTAACGTTTAGTAAGTATTTTTGCCACTTTTTACATCTGTTTTATCCGTTTAATGTACTGCATTTTCAACATTTGCTTATTTGCATAAATTTCTTTATTGATTAGATATTCAGCCATAAACAATAGATATAGTTCTAATTGAATTTTCAAAGTAAAACCACTTCCAAATTTGCACTTATCAACACCTCTACAGCATCTCATTATTGAATTATGACTAATACACGTTCAGCTTGTCTGGCACTTTCAAATTCAATAAATTATACGGTGGTTAAACTTGTTCCAATGATCGCATGTTTTGTATCTGGTTTAAGTTTACAAATTCAGTACATTCAAACTCCAGATAAGAGTATTCAGAAAATGCACCGTTCATTGCAACTTGTCTAATTGCTTCTCTACTTATAACTAATTCCTTTCCTTGCTACTTCAATATTAAAAACAAGGAAAAATGATCAAGGAAATGGACACAAAACGTAAAATATGGAATTTTCCTTATAGAAATTACTCGCTTTAATCATAAGGATTTTGCCACATTTCCTAAGTTTTGGATATTTCCTTAAAATAATAAATAATCAAAGATCAAGTTTTTCAATAATAATGACATTAACCAAAGAAAAAAATATGTAAACATTGAACTTCAAACATATTAACCAGTCATCTCTAAATATCATAATGGAATTGTAGGAAGGGGGGGTGCGGACATTTTCTTCATTTAATAATACTCAATTACTCAGAAAGGTCAGCATCCGCGTATAAATGTTTCAGACGATAAGATTTTCCTTTAATAGTAACAGCATAAGAATATTGAACAATTTTTAAAAGAACTATAAATGTATTTCCTATAATAGCTTAATTTTTCTCTACAAATTTTATTATTCAGATAATCACGTTGAAATTTTGATTTTTACGAGCTAAAATTTCAAAAGTATCTCAAAAACCCTGCATAACTCCACTATTTTTGTAAATATTCAAAAAGTAACATGAGTTAAGACTAATAAATTTTTATCAATTCAAAGAGTATTTTTTAAAATGAATACTAATGTAATTGTTTATTTACTTTAAAAATTATACGCATAGAAAGTTTTGGGTTATTTTTTCAAAATACCAACATCAACTAATATTTGCTTTACAATCGAATGTAAAGTCATGTCAGGATTATTTCGATAATAAATAAATCCATTTACAATTTCTTTATGGTCGTTATTATCTTCGTGGTTTTTTCTAATTTTTTCACCTCTAGCAACAGCATTTATTACATCATCAAGAGTGATTGAGTTAAGAATTTTTCTAAACTCTTCTTCTTTTTTATATTCATCCATATGGTTTTAAGAAGTCTTAAAAGCTTTGTTAATATCTTTATAATATTTATCTCGATTTGTTATGCAATGAAACATGTCCCTCTTATGAATGATAATCCAAAGGTCAAAAGTATAATTTGTATACCCTAGTTGATATAATAAACCCCAGTCTCTTCCTCTAATTTTTTAATTTCATTTATCAAAGCAACGAATTTATCATTATGCGTTTCGTAGCATTCGATATCTTGAACATGAAAATATGTGATGCATTCTTTTGCTTTTCCTTTTTTCTTTCTTGCATAAGTATTAACTCTAGATTTATAAAATGAACTATGATTTTTCTTTTTAATGTCAAAACTAACTTTATAAGTTGCTTTGTCACATTCATTTATCAACCTAGATAAATGTTCAAAATATAATTTTTCACAGACTTCTCCTTCAACTGAAATATTATATCTTAAGCTTTGTTTAAGATTAGGCATTTTTATTTCCTTCTTCTAAAATATTTAAAAATATGTCGCTTAAATCAACATTTTCTATAGCCCCAAATCTATTAATAAAATAATTCTTCATATAGTCTGTGGTATTTCTAACTCCAGTTGGACCAGTTGTTTTAAAATCTGATAAAGCATAAAGTACACTGGCTTTTGTATCTTTATCTTTTTCAACAAATTTAATTTCATCCCTTCTCACTAATTGATTATCAAGATAAATTGGATTATGCGTATTAAATATTATTTGAGCTTTATTTTTATTAATCTCATCATTATGAAAAATATTTAAAATGTTCATAATAATCATTGGATGAAGTGAAGCATCAAGTTCATCAATAACTAGTGTTCCACCATTTTTAAATACATTGAAAATATAAGGAATAATTCCAATTAGTCTAAAAGTTCCTTGGGATTCAACAAGTTCAGAAGGCAGAGCAAATCTCTCTTTGTTTTTTGTTCCAATAAGAGAAACTAGCTCAGTTTTATTCTCTTTAGTATGATGATAAGCAAAATCAGTTCCAATAATTCCAGATTCTCTTGCTATATCATTTATATTTTTCTCAATATATATAGAATCTTCATTTAAGTTATAAACTGGTCTAAGGCTTTTTATATTTGATTTGTTAACAACAACAAAATATTCATTTAACCAAAGTTTTATATTTGAATTAATCTTTTTACTAATGATTGAATCAAAATCTGTAGTTAAAAATAATGTTTTTGGATCTAGATTTGATTTACTGATTTCTAAATTCTTTTTTGCTAAATTTTTATCGAATCCATCTAAAAGTAATTCGCTAATTTTTGTTAGATGTTCCACTTCAATATCATTGTTTGTTCTCTTAAATATTAAGTAATCATCTACGCTGAGCTCTTCAATAAGTATTTTTCTATCATTGTACGAAACACCAAATTGACCTAAATCCATTTCTAAATGGTATTTATATTTATGTTCATTAAATATGAACTCAAGTTCAAACATTACTGGTTCATTATTCTCATTAAATGCAAAAGGAATTAATTGCATATTGTTAGATACAACATCATCACTACGTTTATCATCATCAAGTATATTGCCTCTTAAAATTATGTTTTTAAAACAGGACATGGCATTAATAATTGTTGTTTTACCAGCTGCATTAGGACCATAAATTATTGAAGTACATAAAGCTTTAGAAGATTTATCTCCATATGTTTTTTCTAAAATACTATATGAAAACTCATCCACCTTAGCTGGAGACATAATAAATTCTACTTCATTTTTAAAAGCTTTAAAGTTTGATGTTTTAAATCTTAATAGCATAAAATTACCACCTTTTTTGCATTTACTTGCCATTTTCTGGCAAGTGTAGACATATTTTATCATATTTTTAATATATTTTAATAAAAATTGTAAATATTTTAATTGTGTTTTCTATGTGCATGTTTATAAGCTAAACATCTTAATGAATGCAAAAGTAAAACATCCTTGATGATAAAAACTAAAGGTTGTTAATTAAGATCTCAGACATTATATCTAGAGAAATAGAGATGATATGTGCTTTATTTTCTAAAAGAGTCATCGATTAAATTATCAAAATTAAGCTATTGCATGATACGACCAAAATAAAAATAATTGATTTGAGCAAGATATTTTTTACCAAAAAATGTTTAAGTCCTTCCTCCGCAAGTCAAAATTAAGTATTAAAAGGTACTAAAGTTAACTGTGCAAAATGAGCTCTTACTTTGATTTTATGCGTTCCTTGAAATACTTTATTCAGATTTATTAAATCTAGTTTGCTTACATGCTCATTTCCTATGATGAAGACTGCTCTTTAGTATAAGTCATTAACAACAAACATTTACAAAATAATTACAAAATGTAATAATTTTGATAGGAGGTTATTATGGAAAGCATTTTACAAATAAAAATTAATGGTATTAAAAATATTGAAAATGAAATTTGCATAGATTTTATAAATACAATCGTTGAAAAAGGTATAAAAAGCGTTGACAAGGTTAAAGGTATTTTTGGATATAACGGCGCAGGAAAAACCGCCATCATAACTGCTATAGATATATATAAAAACATTGTTACAGACATCAATTATTTAAATCAAAACGATGTTAAAGAAGAATTAATCAAGCTTATAAATTATAAAAATAAGCAACTTTCTTTATCAGTGCTATATCACGTTAGAGAAGATACGCTTTTGAAACATTCTATTAATCTAGCTTATAAAGAATTTTATGGTTGCTATTGTATAGAAAAAGAAGAAATAGGAATACTTTCTGATCGCTCAATAAACGGAAAATATAAAAATCTTCTAGAAAGTCATAATGGTACTCTTTTAGAAATGGACAAAAAAAATTCTTCTTCGTTAACCGACAATCTTCATGGCGTTGACCTAGAAATGTGCTCGTTTGTCCCTTATGCTGTAAAAAAAATAATTACAGAGAAGCAAAACAAAGATGCAACCATTGCTTTTTCGAAAATTGAAGAATTACTTTTGAAACTATTCCTTAGCGCAAATAAAATTAGCGTTTATTTAAAGCAAACTGATAATCATAAAAACTATAAGATAGATAAGAATAAACTTGTATCAATGATTGACATTTTAGGACAAAATAAAGAGGAATACATAAATAGTTTTTCCGATATCTATATGGATGAAGAAATAATACCCGCCTCTTTTTTTAAGACATATTCTGATAACAATAAAAAACTTACAAAATTCATACAATATTTTAAACCTGATTTAAAAACCATTGAATTAATTAAAAGAGAAGACAAAAAGTCATACCATATTAGAAGATTATTTAAATACAAGAATTACAATGTCGAGTATGAATTTGAATCCTCGGGAATAAAACAGTTAGTTATGTTGTTTACTTATCTGCTTAATTGTGCAAACGGAGGAATTGTGTTTATAGATGAAATGGACACAAATCTGAATTCTGCATATTTTACAGCAATCATTTCCTTTTTTGCTCAGTACGGAAAGGGACAACTTATTTTCACAACTCACAATTTAGAAGCGATGAATTCATTAAAATCTCATAGTAAATCAATTTTGGTTTTAGGCGAGAATAACTCTATAGATGTGTGGGTTGGGAAAGGAAACAGATCGCCGATAAAAGACTACTTGAATGGCAATTTTCCAAATTCTCCAATGAATATAGAGGATTTTGACTTTGTAAATATTTTCTTTGGAGATGAACAAGCATAATTCGACTAATAGTTATTTGCGAAACACGTTCATCTTCAAAAACTGATTATAAGTATATTAAAAGTGTTATTGATTATTATTACAAGCCACGTTCTTATTCAATAAAACCAATATATGCAACATCAAAACCAGAATTGATAAAGCAAGATAATAAAATTGAAAATGAAATAAAACATTATCCAGGCCAAGCAATTGTGGTTTTGTTTGCTGATGTTGATTTAGACGACAATGATCTTAATAACAAAATAATCAGTTATTGTAATAATAAAAAATATAAGTTAGTTTGGATGAACGGAACAATTGAAGAAGTATTTTTAGGAAGGAAGATCAACAATAAGCAAAAAACAAGAGAAGCAAACAAATACCTTGAGCATTATCTTAAGATTCTTCCAGCATTAAATAATTTGAATAATCCATCCGCATTAACTACAAATCAGAGTCAAACATCCTCTTGGTGTTTGATAAAATATTAGATAGAAAATAAACAAAATTATTACATTATTGTAATTTTTTTGTTGAATTAAACCACGTGTATTTAGTGCTTATTATTGCTCCTATAGCAGATTCCAATGCATTATATGTGAACATGAGAAAATAAATTAACCCAAATTTAGGAATTCGCTTTTTCATGCCAAACTTACACTGACGGTATAAAAGAGCCATAACTTCATAATTTATAAAATATCTTAATTAAATTTCTACAAGCAAAAATTTTGATTCTTCGCCAGCTAATAAATATAAAATATTTCAAAAACCTTGCAGAACTCCACTATTTTTATAAATATTCAAAAATTTATATACGTTAATACTGCAAAAATTTTCTCTATTCAAAGAATATTATTTAGTGTTAAAGCTCAATTACTATGTGATGAAGAAAGTGATGTAGGAAACATTTAAACACCTACATTTTCGACCGATGAAAAACTGCATTTTCAAATTGATAAGTAGGCGATACGGACATTTTTTGGATTCACTATATATCGTGCAGTTTTTTTGATTGCACGATATTTTTTCTATGCCAAAATTGTTGAAAATAAATAATTATTTTCGTTTACGCGTTAGTTTTACACGAGGATATATTTAACGCTTATACTACATCTGATGAATTTATAGTTGGATTAAACAAATATCTCGAATGGTTTAAAAATAAACAAAAAAGAAAAGATTGAATTATTTATCATCAAAGCAATTTATGTTGAATCATCAGAAAATATAGCCCAAAAAAGTATGGAAACCCAATTGTACATTCGTATTTTAAAATTTTTACTTGTAACCGGAATGCCTTCTTGAACAATATCTAAAGGAAATCCTTTAGATAATTTTTATATTTTTTCGTAATTCTAATCATTAAATATATCCTCTTTTAACAAATCGCATAACGTAAGTTGATCGCAATCATGCGCTCTTTTACGCTTTTCAGTATAACGCTTTAACAAATCAACAATTTCTTTAATAGTCATACGCTCGAAATAATCAGTAACAAATGCTGCTTGTTTCCTGTACTCTCTATTTTTTGATTTATAAAACTGGCTTGGTAAATATGAAGATTTCACTTTCATGTACTCATCAAACATGCCTTCATTGATAATAAATAACATTTCAAATTCCGGAAGAGTACAGACCTTGTTTACTTTAACAATCTTACCTGGAATATCTTTCTTTCTAATATCAAACTTGTCTGACAATTTATCACCAACTCTATATACAATTACCTTATCATCGTATGGTAATTGTCTAATAATGGAAAGTAATTCATCATCAATTTGTCTTTTATGAAAACACTGTTCAAATACTAATTCTTCTAAATTAAATTTTAATAAGTCTTTTTCAATTAAAACATCTATCAATGCTTTTTCATCCGTTCCTTCAGTCATTATTAGAATGTAATTCATTGATCAGATTTCTCCTTACTTCCATCAATTGTTGATAATTGATAGATGTGTTAAAAGTATTATTATCAAATTGTTTGCTCTTTGAGAGTTCTACTCTGATATCATAATCTTTTAGATTTTTAATGCTGATTTTTCCATTATTTTTATGAGTAATATTAATAGAATCTTGTCTATTTAAAATATCCAATATTTCTGTGTAATGAGTTGAGAAAATAAGTTGCGCATTCTTCTTGTTAATTTTTGCGTCATTAAACAAGTATATTAAATTGAAAACAACATTCTTTTGGAAACAATTTTCTATTTCATCAACGATGAAAACTTTGCCAGTTTTAATTGCTTTAATTGCTCTTAAGTACAGCTCTATACCTCTAAATGTACCTGAAGATAAAATTGAAATTAATTCAATCTTCTTAAAGACCTTTTCTTCTTCATTATATCTTTTGAATTTTACATAATCTGAGGAATCACTTTTAATATATTCAATGCTATCGTCCAATAATTTAATTATTGATGATGCTAATTCAGGATTTGAATTATTTAAGATATTATAGAAACTGTTGCTTAATAAACCCTTATTGAAATCAATGACATTATTATTTGTAAATGCATCAACGAGAATATTATCTTTAACAAGGTTGATAATAGCTGAAGTATCTTTTAAAGAATTTTGTAAATAAGTTACTGTTACATCTGTTGCATCATCAACAGTGTCTAAATTCTTTTTCCCTTTTGCTTTTGAATATTTTTTTCTAAATAATGTTTCTTTATCAATAATTGCGTATAAATTGTTTCTATCATTTTCTGAGTTATTTTTTAATAAATTGACAGTATAGAAATAAATATACCCATCCAAATAAAAATTGATAGATAAATTAATAGTATTAAATTTAAACTCATTTTCTACATACACCCATCTTCCTGAAGATAGAAAATCAATTGTCTTTAGAATCAATGCTAAAACAGTACTTTTGCCAGATGAATTTCCACCAACAATTGCTAAAGTGCGGAATGAGTATAAAACATTATCAATTTTTAAAACTTCTTTTTCTAAATCAGCTTCTAAAACTTTAGTCCTTGTTAAAAAATCAAAAGTAAAGTTGTCTTCCAGAAGTTTATATCCATTAACTTTAATATTTAAAAGTTTTAGCATAATAATTTTCCTCCACGCTTAAATTTTAAAGCTTTTTCAACACTTTGGCAAATATTATAAACATTATTTTTGTTTATTACTATCGTTTTAATAACATATTAGTATATTTATTTATTAAGTCTATAAGGCATATCATTTATAAATATCATAGGGAAAGAAAAACATATTCATCCGGAAGTTGTTCAATTCTTTGCAATTGTCAATTAGAAAAAACAAAATTATTACATAATTGTAATTTTTTTGTTGAATTAAGCCACGTCTATTTAGTGCTTATTTTTGCTCCTATAATAGATTCTATCGCTTTATATGCTACTAAAAGCAAAAACAATTATGAAACATAGTGTTTATTTGTATTACGATGAATCTACGCATAGCAGAAAACTAACTTCAAAAACTTTTAACGATTCTCGATTTGGACTTAACTTCATTGCAATAATAGTTGGTATTTCAAAAGAAAATTTTGAAACTTTCGGAAAAAATATTACTTTCAAGATAAAAATCAATTAATTCAACAATATTTGCTGATTTACTATGATTTTTCTAAAGCATATTTGCTGATTTACTATGATTAAACATTCTCTAATCAGTAATTGCCTCTATGATTAATATCTTTATTGTTCTTGGCAAGTTAAGTGTAGTTCACGCCGCTAATTGAAAAGTATACCACCCTTTTATATTAATAATGGGATTAATGCTTACATTAAGGATATAAAAGAGCCAAAACTTCATAATTTAGAATATGTCTTAATGTAATTTTTAGAAACGAAAATATCGATTCTTCACGAGCTAATAAATCAAAAAATATCTCAAAAACCTTACAGAATTCCACTATTTTTGTAAATATTCAAATAATTACAGGCGTTAATACTGGGAAAATTTTCTCAATTCAAAGAGTGTTTTTTAGCGATAAAGCTCAAGCAATTATTTTATTAATTTGTTTGAATTTTATCATCAATTCAGGTGCTCATAAAAATATGTTTCATATTATTTTAAGAATTATAAAATGAATAAAAATTATTCTTATAAGGAAAGATTTTTAACATTCTCAAATATGAATAATGGATAATGATGATATGGTGCTAAATCTCTAATTGGTTAAAATCTCTATTTCATTTTAAGTAAACTAGATGGATTTTTGTTCCTTATTTTTCCCTTTCGATTTTGAAATTATTATAGGTTTAAAGTTTTTTCATTTTAAAAAAGTTATTACACTACAAGAAAGAAAAACATAAAAAGGCTTTAGGAATTAATATTTCCTAAAAGCCCTTAAAAATTAGAATATATTAGTAAATTATTATTCAATTGGTGTAATTGAAGAAAGGTACGTATCAACTTTTGAATTAGAGAATGCGCCAATTGAACTTGTATCAATTGATAAAATGTCCCACGTTGCATAACCAACAATTGTTTCAGCTGTATATTCAAGGCCGATTTCAAATGAATCATAAAAACCGTCAAGATCTGCATCTAATAAATAGAATGAGATTCCAACAAATGAATATCCATGTTGTGAAGATAAATCATTAAAATAAGAATCACTATACAAGAAAGCTTGAGATGACCATGCTTCAGCAATATCTTGATTGTATAAAGTATATTTAGTGTATGCAGCTTCCTTTTGTACAGCATCACCTTGATAAAAACCACTAAATAACCACATATTATCAAAGTTTAGACCAAGTGAGCTATCTTCTTTTGAGAAACCATACCAGTTACTAGGAGTATAGAAATCAAAATCTTGCTTACTTGAAGTTATAGTTTCATCAATTTCAACTTCTCCATCATCATTTAAGCCATATTGATAATAACCGGCAGAAACATTTTTTCCTTCAGGAATATTGATGATTCCCATAGTATTATCTCCCTGTGAGACACTATGTTCATACCATTCGATTGATTTAGAATCGACTGAATAGGTTGAATAACTACCATCAGAAGTTTCTCCATGTCTAGCTGTAAAGCAATTAGATGCAACAACATCTTGAGCAGTAGTTAATTCAGCATCAACCGCTTCATTAACAGGTTTATTTTCATCTTCAATAAATGAATCAATAATTAGTTCTCCAGAAGTTCCAAAGAATGATAGTCCGAATGTTAAACCTCCGATATTTTGGCCATTACTTGAAAGAAAAACTTGAGAAAGAATTAATGGAAGAGTTGTATCATTTGCTAATTCAAGTGTTGTATCAGTAACAATAGCACTAGAAATGTCATAATTTAAAGCTAATGCACCATATCCAAATACACCTAGAAGTTGAGTTGCAAGATTACTTGAAACAGCGAACATATTATCACCGTCTACTTCTTGATATTGTAAAACATCACTAGAAGAATATTCGAGACCACTAGCATGTGTATAACCTAATCCAGCCATTGGATATTCTAAAGTTGTTGCATAATGAGGCGACAAATCTTCATTAAATCCATCGCTAACCTTAGCTCTCTTTTGTAAAATAACGTTGTCACTTGTTGAATTTTCATAATCGACTGAATATCTTCTAACCTCACCCTCATCAAGGTAATAACCTTCTTCTAAAGAATAATCAAAATAATAATCTTCGTTGACGCAATATAAAGGTGCTAAACCGTTTTCTTCTATTATAAAAGCAGTATAGTTGTTTCCAATTTGTGACATTACGTCAAAAAAGAGATTATAGGATGATACAGGTTTTGAAACATGAATACTATAACTAATTGGATTGATATCAAAATTAATAAAACTATAAATTACTTCATAGGTACCAGATTCTTCAAAAACATAACCATCTTCAATGCTTACAGTATAGTCGACATCTTTTTCTAATAAGATATCACCCCAATGGGATTCATAGAAGATTGATAATTCATCTTTAAATTTTTCACCGACTGTATATTCAGTCTTTATATTATAAGTATTATAGTAAATCTGACTGCTTTCAATATCAGG
>JAQXNS010000008.1 GCA_029098125.1 bacterium | reverse complement strand
CGGTATTGAATCAAACAAAACAAAAGGAAATATCATAACTGATGCAATGAATATTATTGGTTTTGATGCAATGTCAATAGGAAATCATGAATTCGATTGGGATGAAGATGCAATAATTAAAAATGTAGAAATGATGAATTTTCCATTTTTAAATTCTAATATTTTTTATGCCGATTCAAATTTAAGACCAAATTATTTTACACCAAGCACATTAATTGAAAGAAACGATATAAAAGTTGGTTTTATTGGAACAATTTCAAAAAGTTGTGAAGATGATATCCTATATAGCGTTGTTAAAAAATTTAAATTCGACTATCCAAGAGAATATTACATTAATGAAAGCAACAAATTAAGAGAAAATGGTGCAGATATTATTGTAATTTTAGCTCATGATGGAAACGAAGAAACTTATGAAGATGCAACCAATATTTCACCAACCTACAATAAACCATATGCAGATCTTGTATTTTTAGGACATGATCATAGAGAAAAATCATTTACATTTAATAATGTTCCATTAGTTGAAGCCTATAGCAATGGAAAATCCATTGCAAATATTAATTTAAATATCGTAAAAAGTGAAAATAGTTGGAAAGTTGTTTCTCATGAAGTAATGTTCCATAATTTAAACACTACAGTAAGTGAAACTTTATCAAATTCTGATATTAATTCATTATTAGATAAATATTATGAAGTAATTGGTGATGTAAATCGCGTAATTTGCACATTTAAAAATGCCTATGATCGTTATGGTTTCATTAATATTGTAAATCAAGCTATTATCGATTATATCAACGGAGAAAAATCGTTAAGCGATGTAAAAGTTACTGCAGCGGTTCACAATTATTCTGGAATTAGGGTAAATGAAGTTCAAAAAGGTGATTTTACATATCAAGATTTAATTAAAGCATGCCCATTTTCTAATAATATTTATGCAATGAAAGTTAACAAAACTCAATATGAGGACTTATTAAATAAGCATCCATACTATGAAGCGAAAGATTTTGATTCAAGTCTAGGATATGCATGGGTAGGAACAATCAGCTATGTTAGTGAACCTTTACTTGATTCACTTTTAGATTATCGCTCTTTTCCTTTATATATATACGAAATAATGGAAGATTACTTAATTGAACATAATGGAGAGTTCTAAATTTAACTCAAAATTAATTGTTTTTTTACAATATATTCAAATGAATTATGCTATATTATAAACGATGTGGAAAGCCCCTAAAAAACAAACATCATTTTTTTGTGAGGAAAAATATGAATAAAAAATTTAAAACAATATTTGCTTTTGCTGTTTCTAGCTTAATGCTTTTTTCATGTGCAAATGTAGGCGGAAACATTGGTGATGATAACGATGATTTATTAAAAAAATTTTCGCTAGAAAACGATTCTAATCTTGAAAGTGGTGGTTCCTCAAGATTTTTTGTATCTTTTAATGACCAGTATCTTAATAATGAAGATGTCACATATTCAATCATAAAAAGTAATGGCGATGTATATTTAGAAGATGATACAGTTTATTTTTTGAATAAAAATGACACTAATTTTACATTAAAAGCATCGTTTTCATATAAAAATCAAGAATTATCTCTTGAAAAAGAATATTCAGTTTCAACTGATACAACTTTAATTAGAGAAATTAAAACTAACGCAAAAAAAGGTGATAATTATTTTGTTAGAGGTATTGTTACATATAAAAAAGGTAATTCTGATGGTTTGTATGATGGTTTTGTTTTAACAGATGGCGATGATTCAATTTATGTATATGGTTCAGCATTAGCTAATAGTGTTGAAATCGGCAATAAAGTTAAAATTCAAGCTGATTTTACATATTACATCACCTCAACTGAAGAATCTCATGCAGAAAAATTCAATTTTGATGGTGGAAAACAACTTGAAAAAGGTCGATTAATTGAAAATGATGTTTCTCTTGATAATAAAATTTCATCAAAAGTATTTTTAGAATCAACAATTTATGATTTAGCAAATGCTCCAATTGAAAACAATATCACATCAAATTTATATAAAGTTAAAGGAAAAGTTAGAAAAGTAGTCGAGCCTGGTTTTACAAATTATTATTTATATGATCCAAAAGGTGTTGGTAGTATGTATGCTTATTCAAACTATAATGGCGCAGAATATACTTGGCTTGATGCTTATGATGATGGAAAATATCATGATGCAACTATTTTAATTGTTAACGCTAAATGCCAACCTAATGGTTGTTATTTCAGAATGATTCCATTTGAAATTGGAAGTGAAGAATACATTCCAACAGATATGGACAAAGTTGAAGGCGTTGCAATTAGAGCAAGTGAATCTTTTAATAAAACATATTATGCTAGCGAAAATAGTTATGAACTTGAAAATTTAATAGCTGATGAACAAGTTCCTGATGCAAAAATTGAATATTTTTCATCAGATAAATCTATTATCGATGTTAATAACAACAAATTAGTTGTTAAAAATAAGACTGGTGAAGTTGAAATTACAATTAAAGTAACATTAAACGAGACTGAATACAGCAAAGTTGATAAAGTTGTTGTTTCAAAAAAAGAAGAATATAACATTACTTCAATCTCAGATTTAAGAAGTAGTGGTAAACATGGCGAAACTTATTTTATTGAAGGTGTTGTCGTTGATTCAGTTTGGACTAATGCAAGCATTGATTTTGGCGCATATTATATAATGGATAAGAATGGCGATACAATTTTATGCTATCCAGATAGTGAAAATGTTTCAACTGAACTTAATAATGGTGAAAAAGTGATATTTGAAGGAAAATATGAATTCGCTCAAGAAAATCCTGATTATTATCAAGGTAATATTAAATTAAATGAAGTTAAAATTAAATTCCACGACTCACAAGTTAACAAATTACCAAAAGATTTTGAAACAAAAACAATTGATGAACTATCTGCTCTTGTTCCAAGTAATGACAAATCGCTTGTTGGAACTGTTTATAGAAGCGAATTTACCGTCTCTATGACTGAAAGTGCTTATTACACAAATTTCTATTTAAATTCAACAACTAATGGTTCAAGTAAACGTTTGACTGTCTATGCTAATGGAAAATCAACTGAAACAAACAGTGTAAAATTCTTAACTAGCTATGTTGGTAAAAAATGTACTGGTTTAATTGGTATTAGAGATAGTAAAAGTGGTAAATCTTATAGATTTGATATACTTCCTGATTCAATTGAATTAGCTAAAGATTAATGCGAAAAAGATTAATTTTTGTTTCTATCATTCTATCTTTATCAGCATTTTCTTGCTCTAAAAAGGCAGGAAATGCTGATAATTTTTTACATCCAACGATTTCTTTTGAATCATATTCAAGCGGAAAAATCACAATTTTGAATGAAAACAGCTTAAAAATCAATGATATTTGCAAAATTGAAGTAATTCCAAATCAAGGCTATTATTTAAGTGATCTTTTAATTTCAACTAATGAGAAAATATCTTTTGCTGATGAAAATATCTACTCTTTTAAAGTGGTTGAAGGCGAAAACAAAATAAATGCGACGTTTAAAAAAGCAAATTCTAATATATCAATTGGTTTAAAGGTAATTTCAAATAATCATGGAAATATAAATTTTATATCATCTATTTTTAAAGAAAATGTTCCAATAAAATTTATTGCTTTGCCTGATGATGATTATGAAATTGACAATTTAACTATCAATAATGAAGTTTTTAAATTAAACGATGAAAATATCTATGCTTTTACACCTAAAAGAAATTTAAATTTTATCGAAATTTCTTTTAAAGAGTGCGATATAAACTCAAATTATCGTGTTGTAGATGAGATGATTGTTGAAAAAACAGTTGTTGATACAACTATTTCTTCTTCTGATCCATACTTAAATGTTAATCATGATGAATTTTATGCAAATTATTCTTGTGCTAACAGCTATGAAGATGCATATTTTCGTACAAAAAATTACTTATTAAGTGGCGATATCAGTTTACAATCACATATTAGTAGTGAAAATTATGCAGTCAACAAGCCAAAAAGTGGATCTTCATATTTAATGAGTGCATATATGCGATATGAAGTTGATAAAGATATGAATTATGTCTCATACACTGTTAATTCATTAAATAATAAACCATATAAAATTTATTATAATGCAGCATATCAATCTTTAAATGATGTTTCTGCCTATTTATTTGCTTTTTTAGAAACACCAGTTAATTGGTACTTTGAAAAAAATATTAGCAAAGAAGAATTAAAGAAGTGGGATACTTTTGCTAGAGTTAATGTATCAACTTTTAGCGGCGACACTGAAAAATATCCTTATGAGCCATTATTAACTGGAATTGATACGAAATATAACTATTATGAGTGTGATTTTGGTACAAAAGGTGATTATTATGTAAATAATCGTTATGAAGATATCTATAATAATGGTGAAAAAATAACAAGAGGGGCTGCTAGATTAGTCTTTAATTACTCATATAAAAATTCAAAAGATGTAATAAGCGCAAATGAAAGACATGTTTTTTATACCTATAATCATTACAATGATTTTGAAGAATATTTAAATTATGAAGGTGGATTTACATCTCGATTTGGTAATGAAAGTGTTGGAAATTCTGCAGATGAAGCGAATAAATCAAATCCGCCAAGCAATCCAAAAAAGATATTGAAAGCATTAATATAAATTTATATGATAAGCATTAATTATTAAAAGTAAGGAGATTTAATGTGAAGTTTTGTAGTAGATGTGGAACACAACTTGAAGACAACGATGTTTTTTGTCCAAGTTGTGGTGAAGTTTGTGATAGAACAGATGTAAATAATACTAATAATTACAGAAATACTTCACAAAATAATCGCCAAACTATGAGCAAAAGAGATAAAGATACAAAAACTTTGGGTATTTTATCTATTATTTTTGGTGCTTTAGGTGGAGTGGTTGGACTAATTCTTGGCATTATTTGTGTTACAAGAGATAAAAATGGACCTTATGCAAAATTAGGATACATCGGAATCGCTTTGTCATCGGTATTTATGTTACTCAATATCGCAACCTCGATATTAAATATTATTAATCATTAAAAAAATGGCTATTTGTTTCTTTATTGAATACAAATAGCCATTTTTAATTGCAATAATTTGATTATGCAAGAAGCATATCTTTTCCGAGAAGAACTAAGACGAAATCGATAATTGCTAATAATTGTCCTGTTGGTAAGATGTAGAGAAGTAAACCAACAATTTTTGCAGAATCTTTGTCTCTTAAGAAACTACTTAATCTGACAAGGATTTCTGTTAACCATCCGACAAATGGGATGATGAGGAGAAGTAATTGGACAATTCTAGGTAAACCTTTAAAAGTTTTATCAAAATTCATAATTTTAACCTCCGTTAATATTATCTAATTTTTAGTTTATTAAGTAAACTATAATATGTTTTTTAAAGTACAAAAGCAATTTTTACAATTTAAAAGATTTATATAAACCATTTTCTTCTTTTTTTGAATCGTTTCCAATTAATGGAAGCGCATATTTTATAAAAGAAGGAAGAATATTGTCGTGTTCAATATTTAGATAAGTTAATGGTAAATATTTTTCTTTATTTGCAACTAAAGCGATATTTAATAAGCCTAATTTTATTTTGTATGGCTCATCACTAACTCTTTTTATCGTTACAATTTTATTTGTTGAACCTCTTAAAGCAACTTTTAGAGCGTAAGAAGCAACTTTTCTAGCTTCTTTTACATCAACATCGCTTGGAAAGCATGTATTTGTTCTTTGAAGCAATGAAAGTTCAATATATCTTGATCTTAAATTCAATCTTTTTGTGACAAGTGATGATAAAAATATACCAACACCGCCAAGTTGATTGTGTCCAAAAGCATCATAATCATTGCTAAAAGCACTTATAAAATTACCGTCTTTATCTTTGATTCCTTCGCTTACGCAAACTAAACACCTTCTCTTATTTTGATATATTTTTTCTACTTTTTTTAAGAATTCTTCAATATTAAATGGTGTTTCAGGTACATAAATCAAATCAATAATAGCACCATTTAATGTTGCTAAAGAACTGCTAGCCGTTAACCAACCTGCATTTCTTCCCATGATTTCAATTATATTGACTCTTCCATTGATATAACTATTGTCATCAAAGTAAATTTGACTTACAACATTAGCGATGAATTTAGCAGCGGAACCATAACCTGGAGTGTGATCTAAATAAGGTAAATCATTATCAATTGTTTTAGGAATTCCGATTCCACACATATCATAATTTACTTTTTTTGCATAATCTAAAATCTTTTTAATGGTCTCCATTGAGTCATTTCCGCCATTATAAAAGAAGAAACGTATGTTATATTTTTTAAAGATTTCGATAATCTTATCGAATTTATCTTTATCTTCAACGTCGTTTCCAAGTTTGTATCTATTGCTACCAAATGCACTGCCTGGAGTAGTGAGAAGATTTTTTAATTCTTTATCAGAATAATTATCAATATCAATGATATCTTCTTTGAGTAAACCTTCAATACCATAATGCATTGCGTAGATCTTATTTATTCTATCTTTATGCTTTTTTGCTTCTGTGAATAATCCATAAGCACTTGAATTAATTACACTAGTAGGGCCACCAGATTGACCATAAATTAAGTTTCCTATCAGTCTTTTTTTCATACCTCACTATTGTATCAAAAGTCCGCTAAAAAACTAATAGGTTTTTCTTAAATTTGTATTAGTTTATTTATCTTAAGATTAAAAATAATTTTTAGTTGAAAGTCAAAACCTACTAGAAATGTACTAGAAATGTACTAGAAACCTACTAGAAATGTACTAAAAACCTACTATTTCTGCGATTTTTTGCTTTAACCTTAAAAAAATAGGTACTTATGATAAAATATTATTTGTCGTGAGGTCATATATGAATATACGTAAAAGAGATGGAAGAATCGAAGATTTTAAAAGTGAAAAAATTACAAAAGCAATAGCTAAAGCATTCAAATCTTTAGGTGAAAATATTAGCGAAAATAATTTAGAAATAATAACAAAAAAAGTAGTTGAGTTGATTAATAATGAGACACCTACAGTTGAAGAAATACAAGACTTAGTTGAACGTGTTCTCATGGAACTTAACTATTTTGAAGTTGCAAAAAATTACATTTTATATAGAAGTTCAAGAAAAGAAAAACGTGAAAGCAGAGATGCAATTGTTGCTCAATTTGAAAGTTTTGATTTACGTGTTACATTAAAAGGAATTGAAAGAGATTTTAGTGAACCATGCTATGATTTATCAATTTTAAACAATAAATTTAAATCATTTTTACATGGTGAATTAAACGATACTCAAAAAATTAGATTATTGATTAAAGCTGCAACTGAATTAACTTCAATGGAAGCCCCAAAATGGGAATATATTGCAGCAAGAGTTTATTTAGCTCAATTTAATGCTAATATCAAAGCTAGAATGAAGGAGTTAAAAATTACTTCATTCTATGAAAAAGTTAAATATCTAGTTGAACATGAATTATATTGTGAAGATTTAATCACACATTATACAAAAGAAGAAATTGAAGAATGTGAAAAATTTATCAATAAAAATAACGATAAATTGATTAGTTACTCTTCATTTGAGTTACTAATTAAAAGATATTTAGTTAAAAATAGAGATAATGTAGTCCTTGAAACACCTCAAGAAATGTTTTTAGCAATTGCTATGCATCTTTCAATGAATGATGAAAACAAACTATATTGGGTGAAAAGAATCTATGATTCAATTTCAAGATTAGAATTTACATTAGCAACACCAACAATTTCTAATGCAAGAAAGCCATTTCATCAATTATCAAGCTGTTTTATCGACACTGTTGATGATTCATTAGATGGAATTTTTAGATCAACGACAAATTTTGCTAAAGTTTCAAAACTTGGCGGTGGAATGGGCTTGTATCTTGGAAAAGTTAGAGCAAATGGTTCAACAATTAGAGGATTTAAAGGTGCAGCTGGAGGCGTTATTAGATGGGTAAGAATTATCAATGATGTTGCTGTTGCAGTTGATCAACTTGGTGTTAGAAGTGGTGCTGTCGCTTGTTATTTAGATGTTTGGCATAAAGATTTACCAGAATTTTTACAAATTAGAACAAATAATGGTGACGATAGAATGAAAGCACATGATGTTTTCCCTGCAATTTGCTATCCTTCATATTTCTGGAGACTTGCACGCGATAACATGAATGCGATTTGGTATTTAATGGATCCAAAAGAAATTTCTGACGTTAAAGGATATAATCTTGAAGATTATTTCGGAGATGAATGGGAAAATAAATATATTGATTGTGCATATGATGATAGAATTCATAAACGTCCAATTCCAATTAAAGAAATCATTCGTTTAATTATCAAATCAAGTGTTGAAACAGGAACTCCATTTGCATTTAATAGAGATTTAGTAAATTCTGCAAACCCAAATAAACATAAAGGAATTATTTATTGTTCTAATTTATGTACTGAAATTGCTCAAAACACATCATCAATTGAGGCTATGGGCACTGAAATTGTTAAAACAAAAGATGGAGATGATGTCATTGTTGAAAAAACAAAAGCAGGTGATTTCGTTGTTTGTAATTTAGCTTCTTTATGTTTAGGTAATTTTGATGTTGACGATGCAAAAAAACTTGAAGAAGTAATAGAAACTGCAGTTCACGCTTTAGATAATGTTATCAATATTAATCTCTATCCACTCGATTATGCTGAAATTACTTCAAAAAAATACAGAGCTATTGGCCTTGGAGTAAGCGGATATCATCATTTACTTGCTAAAAAACATATAAATTGGGAAAGTGAAGAGCATTTAGTTTATGCTGACCAATTATTTGAAAATATTAATTATTTTGCAATTAAAGCATCGAATGAACTTGCAAAGAAAAAAGGAAAATACGCATATTTTGATGGAAGTGACTGGGATAATGGCAATTATTTCACTCAAAGAGGTTATACAACATCTAGATGGAATGAATTAAAAGATAGTGTCCATGAATACGGAATGAGAAATGGCTATCTTTTAGCTGTTGCACCAACTGCATCAACATCTATTATTGCAGGAACAACTGCTGGAACAGATCCAGTAATGAAAAAATTCTTCTATGAAGAGAAAAAAGGAGAAATGATTCCTCGAGTTGCTCCAGAAATTGATTTATCAAATTCAATTTATTACAAAAACGCACATGAAATTGATCAATCTTGGTCTGTTAAAGCTGCTGGAATCAGACAAAGACATATCGACCAAGCTCAAAGTGTGAATTTATACATCACAAATGATTACACAATGCGTCAAATTTTAAATCTTTACATTGAAGCATTTGAATGTGGTGTTAAAACAATTTATTACGTTAGATCTAAATCACTTGAAGTTGAAGAATGCGAAGGTTGCGCAAGTTAAGGAGGTTTAATATGGCAATTAATTTAGATGAAAAATTAAAACACAAAGCGTTATTTAATCCTGATGGAGATATTGATACTCAAAAAAGAAGGATGATTGGTGGAAATACCACAAATTTAAACGATTTTAATAATATGAAATATCCTTGGGTATCTAATTGGTACCGTCAAGCTATGAATAATTTCTGGGTTCCTGAAGAAATAAACATGAACCAAGATGTCAAGGATTATAGAAAATCATTAAATCCAGCAGAAAAAAGAGCATATGATAAAATTCTTTCATTTTTAATCTTTTTAGATAGTTTACAAACAGCAAATTTGCCTAATATTGGTGAATATATCACTGCAAATGAGGTAAATATGTGCTTAAACATTCAATGTTTCCAAGAAACTGTTCATTCTCAAGCATATTCCTATATGTTAGATACAATTTGCTCACCATTTGAAAGAAATGAAATTTTATATCAATGGAAAGATGATGAACATTTATTAAAGAGAAATAAATTTATTGGCGATTGCTACAACTTATTCCTCGAAGACAAAACTCCATTCAACTTTTTAAAAGTTTTAATTGCTAATTATATTTTAGAAGGCATTTATTTCTATAGTGGTTTTATGTTCTTCTATAACTTAGCGAGAAACAATAAAATGAGTGGAAGTGTTCAAAATATTAGATACATCAATCGTGATGAAAATACTCATTTATGGTTATTTAAATCAATTATTCTTGAATTAAGGAAAGAAGAGCCTGAATTATTTACACCTGAAAATGAGCAAATTTTAAAAGATATGTTAATTGAAGGTTGTAAACAAGAAATTGAATGGGGCTTATACGTCATTGGAAATGAAGTACCTGGCTTAAATTCAGAAATGGTCATCGATTACATAAAATATCTTGGCAATTTAAGAAGTGCATCTATCGGGCTTGGAAAACTATTCCCAGGTTATGATAAAGAACCTGAAAGTATGTCTTGGGTTTCTAAATATAGCGATGCAAATATGATCAAAACTGATTTCTTTGAAGCAAGAAGCACAGCATACGCTAAGAGTGGCGCAATTAAAGACGACTTATAATACCTTAAATTTTTAAAAATACTACCATAGGAAAACTACATAATAGATATGTAAATCCTATGGTTTTTTTATTTTTTGCTGATTTTTTTATAAATTTTTGGCCTATTAAAAAATTTTTTTAAAAAATTCAAAAATTTTTAAAAAAAATATTTTTGACAACTATTATTTAAGTGAAAGGGGCGTAAAAACTGGTGTAAGTCGAGCAATCGCAATAACCAAAAGAGCCGATGACGATATTGTGGCAGTCTAGAAGCGTAAATTCGATTTCGGATAAGTTCTTACCAGTGTCTCTTTCAAAGGATGGTTTCGTTCTCTACTAAAACGTAATATTCCGTTAAGGTGTAAGTCCATCTATTGGCGATATTTAAAGCTTTGTACTTGCTTAAGTTTCAATCCCGGGAGAGGCTTAATGTAAAGGCAAACTACCTTGGCTTATAAGTTTACTTGCTTCCTTTTAAAAGATCTCTTCTCCTATGATGAGCATGGTATTGTTTGAGAGGATTATTAACCATGTAAAGTGTATTAGCTGTTCTAGATAAAGCTAGTGTTCTTTGAGGAAGGTTTCATTCTTCAAAAACTGAATAACCGGTGAGGTGTATTCTCATTTCTTCGTTTTACTTAAAAGTTTGCTTTTTTGAAGGCTTTTAAAAGGGTCTTTAAGAAGGTGGGCTGCCTCACCTAAAAGTTTACGTGCTTCCTTAAAAAATATAAAAAAGAAACCAATAAAAATAGCCCTAATTACAATTTATAGGGCTATTTTCGGTTGAATATTAGATATTTCCGTTCATTACATCTTTAATAACGGCGCATAAAACCTCGATTGATTTATTATCGTAGCCATCGTTATTAACTATAAGATCAGCGTAATATTCACTTGGACCGATAATTTCTTCATACATTGGCTGAACAGTACCGAAATATTGAGTTGTAATTGATTCGTAATCTCTTCCTCTTTCGTTGATATCACGTTTCATCCTTCTAAGAAGTCTACGTTCTCTACTTGCATTAATGAAAATTTTTAAATCACCTAAAGCACGAACATCTTTATTAACTAAAGCCATGATACCTTCAACAATTATCAAATCATTCGCTTTAACTTCGACGACTTTTTCACTACGTGTGTGTTGAACATAGTCGTAAACAGGT
>JAQXNS010000007.1 GCA_029098125.1 bacterium | reverse complement strand
GATAAAGCATATTTATTCTTTAAATATTGGGCAAAAACATATAAGAAAATTGTAAAAATTACAGTTGAAGCAAAAACAATCAGTGCAACATATACTTTTTCATCATGATTTGTTGCTAAATCAATTAATATTTTAACAATTAAAACAAGAGCAACCGAAAAAATTGATTTTAAAATAGCAAAAATTGATAAGATGATCGTTTCTTTCTTTTTCATTTTTTAAAAATCCTTCTGAGTTTAAAATATACTTTTTTAAAAAATATATGTCTCATAATACAAACATAAATCTTATAAGATAATGAAGATAAATTATCAAAATTTCCATTTTCATCAATTATTTCGACTACTTTTGCAATAATTTGATTTTTCTTTATATCATTTTCGTTTATAAATTGATTATCACCTCTAAAAATCAAATTATCATTTTTAATTTTTATCAATCTGTGCAAGACATATTGGCCATTTTCCCTTTTATAAAAATACATTTCGCCTTTTTTTAACGATTCAGCCTTTTTAAGTTTTACTTTTTTTGAAGAATCTAAAAATGGAAGCATGCTTGTTCCATTTATTGGCATCACAAAAACTTTATCTTCTTCGATAGTTTTTAAAAGTAAATTTATAAAAGAGTTAATGTTATTGTTCATAAACAATCTTGTTTTTAATCAAATCATTTAAAAATTCATCTAAATCTTTAGAAATTTCTTCTTTTGGCGCGTCGTATTCTTTAACTAAATCGTCTAAAATTTCTTCTTTGGTTTTCCCTTCTTTAATTTTATTAAAAATGAAAGCACCAACTTCATTAAATGTAATAACCTTTGAAAAATCGACCTCGTCAGCACTTGAATGAATCAAAACATATTCATCATCAATTAATTCAAGTGAATAATCACTATTTAATTTCATCTAATTTCTCCTTTAAACAATTAACTGCATCTTGTTTCATGCTTGCTTTTAGCAAAAACGCATCAGTTTTTACTAATTTAAAATATAAATTTTTCCATTTTTCATTATCGATAATGAATGATGGATTGATTGTGTGTGGCAATAAATTCTTCACAACTTCAATTTCTTTAATTTTTTTAACTTCATCATTGCCTCTTTGTAAAAATACAAGAGCTTTTAATGGTGCATTTTCATTGCTTTCAACGATTTCTTTTCCAGAATATGGATTTGGATAGATTACAAAATGATCATTTTCATAAACAAGAACATTCTTATCATCATTAATTACTTTTATACCTTCATATTGTTCCCAAAGTCTGCGATGGGTTGATTTTCCAGTTCCACTACTTGCTATTAATAAAACTCCTAATCCTTTATATATAAAGGAAGAAGAGTGAACAAAAAGCGCATCTTTATTTCTAAGTAAAAAATATACAAAAGCATATTCACTTAAAGTATATTCAATATATGAAAGCGTTGAATCATCATAATTTTGATTATAAGTTAAAGTTGCAACATTTCCATCATAACTAATAATTCCAAGAACTTTTCCAGAATCATTTTTTACAAGTTGAACGATTTTATCATCTCCAGTTTTGTACAAATTGTAAAACTTTGAAGTCGATATCTCTTTTAAATCTTCTTTTTTATATGGAAATTTGCCATTTTTGATGAAAAAATCAGGATTTTTATCTTTTACTTCATAAAGCTTTAGTCTAGATGAAAAAGACGAGATTAAATCGTAAGAAAAAACTAAAGATGCAACTTCAATTAAAATCATCCTTTAATACCTGCCCTACTCGTTCCACTCATGATGTATTTTCTAAAAACAATAAAGATTATTACTAATGGGATTGTTACAAGAACAGTTGCTGCCATTTGTAAAGATTGAAGAACAAAAGTTTTATCACCTTCTCGATATACAAAATTTGCAATATCACGAATTCCAACGCTGATTAATGTCCATTCAGACCTCGTTCCACTTGTTCCAGTGACAATTTTTGGCCATGCATAAGCGTTCCAAGTCGAAATGACTTTTAAAATTACAATTGTGATCAAAGTTGGCGAAGCAATTGGAATCATAACTTTAAAAAGGTATTTAATGTCACTTTTTCCATCAATTTTACTTGCTAGATATAATTCGTTTGGAATTTGTTTAAAATTTTCATTTAATAGATAAATGTAGAAAACATTTACAAAAAATGGAAGCATTATTGCAAAATACACGCCCCATCTATCTTCTAAAAGTCCATATCGATAAACAGAAATATAATTTGTAATGACAAAAAGTTCACTAGGAATCATCATTGTCATTAGATAAATATAAAAAGTTAAATCTTTTCCTTTAAATTCAAGTCTAGCAAAAGCAAACGAAGCAAAAATTGTAATAAATAATGTTCCAATTGTTGAAATTACTAAAACAATGACTGTGTTTAATAGGTAATTTAAGAAATCAAATTTGCTTGGATCAACTACGTCTACATAATTCTTCCGCATGATATTTGAAAATGAAATAAAAAAGTCATTAGTGAGTCCAAGAAAACGACCATCAAAAACTTCTTGTTTTAAGGATGTTAAAACCATCCAATAAAATGGAAACATCATAATTAATGCAAAAATTGTAAGAAAAACATATGAAAAAACACTAAAAACTATTTTTAAAGTCTTTTCTTTTTTCTCAGTTTCTTTTGTTGAACCTTTAAAACCTTCAACGACAAATTTATATTCTTTTGCTTCCATAATTAGTAATGCACCTTCTTTTTACTCACTAAAAATTGAATACCAGTAAAGGCTAAAATTATTAAAAATAGCACTACAGCTCCAGCACAAGCATAACGAATAGTATTTCCATTTCCACTTGATACTTGATCGTAAACAAAATAGACAACTGTATATAAATTATATGAATTGCCTTTAGTTCCAGGTCTATTAAAAAGACCGGCAATTGTTTGATATTCTTTAAAACCATTGATAAAAGATGTTATTGAAATATATAAAATTTGAGGCGAAAGTAATGGAACAGTAATTTTAAAGAATTGTTTTAATTTTCCAGCACTATCAACTCGAGCAGCATCATAATAAGTTTTATCAATTCCTTGAAGTCCACTAACAAAAATCAAAATTTTAAATGGAAGTTGATACCAAATAATATCTAAAAAGATAACA
>JAQXNS010000006.1 GCA_029098125.1 bacterium | reverse complement strand
CATAATGACAATCTTCCATAATAAAATTCACTGCAGTAATCGACATATTCATCAAGGCTAACAATTTCCTCAATTATTTCTTTTTTAAAGTTCTCTTTTTTAGCTTGTTCATACAAATCAATTATTTTTTTATACTTTTCTTTATAATTAGTTTTAATTATGCATCCGATATAACCTTTTTTTAAATCTGAAAATTTATGGTTTTGATAAATATATAAAGGTCCTATCAAATCTTCATAATCATAATCAGGATAAACATTTTGAAATACATTTAAGATAGCATCAGCCATAAAATCTGTAATAATTACATGCAACGAATCTCTTGTATCATCCAAAGATCCAGCGATAATATTTTCTTTATTTTCGTTTGAAACATTATAAGCAGAAAACAAAAAATCATCATCGACAACAGCTGTCCCATTGAAGAAAGTTGGATAAATAGGATTAGAGTCTGTAAAAGTATACAATGTTCGAAAATAGCCTTCTTCTGCACTTGTTTGGTTTCCAAAAACATAGGGAGTATAATTAAAAACTTTATAAATTTTGTCGTTATTTGAGAAAATCTTTTCTTCATCATTACTAGATAAATGTAGAAAACATCCTACTTGTTCTATCGGATCTTTTGTATCGATTTTTGAAGCAATCACCATTTCTTGATTAATGTTGTCTAAATAAATACGAGAAGCATCAAAAGAAAGCAAAGTTTGAATCAATATCACAAGAATTGTTAGTAAACTTAGAACAGTTGTTGTAAAAATACTCGCGAATAAATTTTTCTTAAAATAGATTTTTGTTAACTTATTTAAACTTTTTTTATTAAATTTATTGCTTTTTGCTCTGAAAGAATCATCATTTTCTTCTTCAATTGTATTTTCAAAAGGAGAAAATCCATTATTGATATTTTTAAATCGTTTAACCTTTCCATTCGATAATTCTTCGTTTAACTTTAAACATTCTTCCTCACTTAATTGTTTATTAAAAGGAAGAAAAGCTACCTCGTTTTCAATATAAAATTCATTTTTATATGATGGAGAGCGATACTCATCCTTAATAATTAGGCCTTCTTCTAATATTATTCTTCTATCAGCATAAATTAATGATGAATTTTCATCATGAGTTACCATAAAAACAAGGCAATCACTACTGATTTTTTTAAGTAAATTCATAATGACAAGAGATGTTTTCTTGTCTAAATTACCGGTTGGCTCATCGCATAAAATCAATTTTGGTTTTTTAATCAGAGCTCGCGCAATACTAACTCTTTGTTTTTGACCGCCAGATAATTCATTTGTAAATTTATTTTCTAAACCATTCAATTCTAAATCGTTGATAATTTCTTGAACTCTTTTTTCTTTTTCATCATTGTCATCATTAATTTCTAGAGCAATAGAAATGTTTTCTTTAACAGTTAATTCATCAATTAGTTGGTAATCTTGAAAAATAAAACCACAATATGATGATCGATAATAATCAATTTCATCTTTTTTAAAAGTATCAAGATCCTTATTATCAATGTAAATTTTCCCATCAGTTTTTTTATCAAGTGTACCAAGTAAATTTAGAAGTGTTGATTTTCCACTTCCAGATTTGCCAAGAACAAAAACAAATCCAGTTGAAGGCAAAGTAAAAGAAACATCAACTATTCCTCTAGATTTGATTTTATTTTTACTAATATATTCCTTTTTTAAATGTTCAACTCTAATCATAAATATTTTTAAAGGATATCACATATTCAAAAATAAAATATAAAAAGCATTGAAATATGAGTATTTTAAGTTTATTTAGACAAAATTGAATAGAATTTTGATCAATTTTCATCTCTTTATAGCTAAATTATTAAGCATAAAAATCAGAGAAATCTTTTAGTTTGATTATGCCTTTGTTAAACTATAAATAGAGATTAATATGAAAAAAGCAATAACCATTTTTGTAATTTTATTAACATTCACTGGTTGTCTTTTCACTAGTTGTAGTGAGGCTCCTGTTACTAATAATGATTCAAATTCTAATAACGGCTTGGTTTTGCCTGGAAAAGATAGACTTTGGTGGTTTGAAGGCTTTGATAATAATGATGAGGTCAATAAATTTATTATTGAGTTAAAAAATGCCGGAAAAAATGGCACTTTTAGTTTTGGAGTTTCCAATTTTGCAGTTCCGAATCTTTATAAACATTTTAGTACAACTTTTTCTGGACATATCGATAAAAATGCCTCAAAAAAAGAAGATATTTTTAACTCAATATATGATTATTTTTGGATAGAAAATATATTTAATGAAAATACTACTCATTTACCAAATTATAATAGATTTAGTATTTGCTTTTATCCATTTTATTTGCAAGATAAAGAAAATACTTTCGATAATAGTAAAATTGAATACGAGTTCATCAATTATTATGACGGAGCATACGAAGCAACTTTCACTTATAGCGAAAGCATTATTATGAAGGTCGAGTTATCTCAAGAAAGTGGCAATGAAATAAATAAAGAGCTAATGATTGATGAATTAATTAATAATTACAAATTGATAGTTTACTGAGGAAAAGTTAAGCATAAAACGAGGATGCAAACATTTTTATCTTGAAATTAATAATAATTAAATTTTTTGTCTGAAACTCATTATTTTTTCAATTATTTTTACGAATAAAATCTGATAAATATCTCAAAAACCCTGCAGAACTCAATTATTTTTGCAAATATCTAAAATTTTTAAGATTCAACAAACGATATTTATCACGATCTTTTTATTGTTCTAACGAATCAAATTTTGTCTTGAATTTATCATATAAAAAATTAATTTTTACGCCACTATTTATAAAATATATTTCAATTAAAAAACTCTAAATCAACGCTCCATTAAGACTAATGATAATCTTTGTTTTTTCATCTTATAAAAGAAGATAAATTCAATAATTATATAAATTAGAACAAATATTAAGAGTGCGTAGATTAGTCCAGGAACATTATATTGAAAATCAATTTCCATAATATTTTAAAACACTTTAATCATTAATTTATGAAGATTATAAATTTGCGCTATCACTCCGGCTATATTTTTTGCGTAACTATTTAATCAAATCGCATAAAAATTTGTTCAGGCTTATTCTAAAATTGTAATAGTAAATGCAACGACTACCATTATAATTGAATCAATTATTACATCAAAAAAATAACTGTTTTTTAGACTAAAGTTAGCTACTATAAATGATAATGCTATTGACTCAACAAATTGATCAAAAATAGCAATTATTCAAACTAAAATGAGAATATTCAATGGATTTTAAAGAAAAATTATGATTACTTAAAAGAAAAAACATGTGAGAAAAGACTGAAATTTACATAAAATATTGTGTAATTTCGAATAATCTTTTATTTAATATCGTTGCAATTAGTCTTACAATTCACCTACGTATTTTGATTAAATTCTATTCACCAATAATCGTTGCAATTAATGTTACAATTCACGTTTACTTGGTTACCACAAAATAGCAAGGATTTAAAAGCGCTTCACCACAAAATAGCAATGTTTCAATTACGATTTACCACAAAATAGCATAGATTTTATTGTTCTTTACCACAAAATAGCAAAGGTTTTATTGGTCTTTACCACAAAATAGCAAAGATTTTATTGTTCTTTACCACAAAACTGCAAAGATTTAATAGCGCTTTACCACAAAATAGCAAAGATTTTATAGCGCTTCACCACAAAATAGCAAAATTCCTCACTACAAAAATAGCAAAAATAGCTAGTAAAAATAGAAAAAAAGTAATTTTTGTTATTTATATTATCATTTCTCGATATACTAATTATTAATTTCAAGATAAAAATGTACAATTGGGGATGCGGACATTTTTTTGTAGAGATATATTGCTATTCTCCAAAGCCTGAACTTCCAAAAGAAAAAGCTGGGAGTCAAAGATTCTCTCAGCAAACTTATTTCTATAGTGAAGGAATGATCTTAATAAACAGTCTAGCTGTAAAGATTTTTGCAGGGTCACTAAATGCCCTAAAGATTAATATAAACATTCCTTCATTACTATTTTACTATAAAATCTGAAATAAAAAAACTAAGAGATTAACTCCAAGTTTTAGTATATGAAAAGGCTTGAAAGAATTATTTTTTGATATCAAACCTTTACTTTTAATATGGATTTATTTCGCCGAAACAAAACCACTTCCGACATAATAAATTACTCTTTTTCATCAAAATAATACGTTTTATATCATTAATTGCACCTTTTTGCATGTTTTTACTCATCAATAATTGCACCTTTTTGCAACATGTCCAAATAAAACGAAATATAATAAAATGGCAATGTTAGTAATTTTTGTTCGCTGTCATATCCATATTGATTAGAAGATACTTTTATAGCCAAGTCTTTTATGTTGTGACACCTATATTCACTCAATGAATTGAGGCCACTTTTTCCTTTTTTAACATCAATTGGAATCACGTGAGAACCTACATTTACTAAGAATTCTAACTCACTGTTACGTTTTCCTTTCCAATAAAACAGTTCTATGTTCCTTGCCGCTAATTCCGTTGATAAGAAATTTTCATAATAAATTCCAGAAAGAACATTATCGCCTTTCGATAAAAATGTCCTTGCATTTAAACCACTTTGATAAGTAAATAAACCCATATCTGCCAAATATAATCTCATCAAAGAATCATCACCTTTTATTAAAGGAATCGTAACTTTTTCTTTAAGTAAACTACATTGATTAACCACTTTAGCAGTTATTAGCCATCCGATTGGATTAATCATATCGCGAGTTTTTGAACCTTCTTCTGTTAATGAGAATTTAAAGTTTTTATTCTCTTTGTTTAATTGTCTATAAATATCTTTGTAGATAAGCCTACTCCTAATAACTGATTCTGGAGATGCTTGATATAAGTCCATATCAGCTAGGTAGTCATCATAAATTTCTTTTAGCTTTTCACTGACTTTGCTAAACGCTGTTATTTTGTCTTCATTATATTCTAAAAAAGTATCTACAGCTTCAGGCATGCCTCCAATGAATAAAAAATCGTTCACTAAGTCTAAAAACTGTTTATGAAAAGTTTCGTCTATAGGAATGTGCTTTTCAAAATGCTCTTTTATATAGTTATAAGCCTGCTTGTTACAATTGAATAAAAATTCATCAAAAGTAAGTGGATATATATAAAGCTGATTAATCTTACCTACCGGAAATAGAAAATTGCTATTTTTAGCATAACCACCTCTTTTATGAGCGCTTTTAAAAATCTTTATTCTCACCAAAGATCCCGTAACTATTAGAGGTATATCTCTTCTTTGCTCGCAAAAATGTTTCATCATTTTTACAATAGCCAAACATTCTTGAGCTTCATCAAAAATTAGTAAGTGATCTTTATCCGGTTTGAAATTGTATTTTAACTCGATATATTCTAGAACTTTTGCCAAATTACTGTTTTTTTCAACAAATTCAACAAATTCACTTTCATCCGAACAATCGATTCTTAAATAACGGTCTTTGAAATACACCTTAGCAAAAAGTTCTTCTATAAGATAGCTTTTGCCTACCTGTCTAGCACCCCATACCATTAAAGGCTTTCTTTTTGAATCAGAAATCCAATCAATCAAATTCTTAATATATTTTCTTTCCATGCCTAAAGAATATCATTAATTGCACCTTTTTGCAAGTTTTTACACATCATTAATTGCACCTTTTTGCAAGTTTTTACTCATCATTAATTGCACCTTTTTACAAGTTTTTACTCATCATTAATTGCACCTTTTTGCTATTTGAACATGAAAAATAAATTACCAAATTTAGGAATTTATGGATGCCATGGTTTGGTTTTCTCGTATTCTTCCATCATTGACTCTTTATCCATTAGCTTCATATGGAGAACGTAAATATTGAGTATTGTATGGAGTATTCCAATTAATGTGACAATGATATAGGCACTTCAAAAAAATAGCATTGAGAATCCAAAATCTTGATTATTTAAGAATCTCCCAATAGCTATTTTATTTGATCCAATATCTTTTATAATCTCATCATTTTTCAAAATAATTTTATATGACTTCTTCGTTAGGTGTTTCAACAACTGCTTCTTCAGTAGGTTGATGAGGATCAGATGGCACTAAAATTCCATAACAATCCATATATTCACTTGCATACAATACTTTAATATTAAGATTTTGATCTGCAATTTGCTTTTCTAGTGAATCTAATTTATTCTCGCCTCTTACAAAAATAAACTCAGAGATTGTATTTAATGCATCTAAGGAGATATTTTCACAAGTATTTGGAATTTCAATAGCTTCAACTTTGCTATATATAGTTTGATTTGTTAATAAAGAGATCGAGTTGATTCCATCTGGCAAGGATAAAAAGCCCAATTGACCATCATAATCACTTCCAAGTAAAACTCCATTTTCAATATTAAAATTAAAAACTGGAGCTGAATTAAGACATTGATAGTCATAATATATAGTCATAAATTTTTGAGCAATACGGTCCTTTGATAAATATCCTCCATCTAAAGAAGGCAATACTAAGTGGTTAGGATTATTTTCATCATAATAAACTGCAACAGGTAGAATTTCACCATCAACTATATATGTATCTTTAATAATTTTTAATGGTTCATTACTAAAACCGTAATATCCAAATACAGGACTATTTATTAAGTCATCTATTTCTTCGTACCATTTTTTAGAACTTTGCCAATAAGTTAAAGACTTAGTAGGAGTATCATAATTTATATGAACCATATCATCATAAAGATAAAAAGACATACAATATTTATTACCTTCTTCTCCTGACATAACCATATGATAATTATTCCAATAATCTATCATCAGCAAATCTTTATTATCATCAAAAGTAGTTATTCTTATAGGATTAGTTTTTCCTTCTTCAAAACAATATTTATTGAAAATATCTAAAGAAGAATATCCTTTTTGAATTAAAGACTCTAAAGTTCCAAAAGCCTCTGATAATGGTTCTATAGTCATTTTAATAAATGCTTCATTAAAATCTGTCTCTCCATATATAAAGTTACCAGTTAGATTTTCATCAACATCAGTAGTTTCATTATAATTATGGATAAAGGATGAATGATTGTTAAGTTTCTTCTTTGCTTTTACTGAACTATTATTATCTATATTAACTACACTAGTAATTGTTTCTTCAGCATTGTGGTATTTAATCATAGTTTCGGAATATGTTAATTCTGTTGTATTATCAGGTTTAGTTGTATCATTGCTACCACCACAAGAAATAAGCATAAATGATGTAATTAATCCAACGAATAAATTAATTTTTTTAATCATTGTATTGTCCTCCTATATGTGTAATTAATATTTATATTTATATACTAACATAAATGAAAACATAGTAAAACAACGACTATACATTAAATAAGTACACTTTATAAATTCATAATAGGCATTGAAAATAGCAAGATGAGAACTAACTTTTAAAGAAATAAAGGAATTAAATCTAATTAAAGTTTCTAAATATTTTAATATTCAAATAGAACATTTACATAAGAAATTATCTTTACTATATAAAGAATTCAATAAAGTAAATAGATTTTAAGAACACAGATAACGAGTGCTGTTCTGTTATTGTAAATTAGTAGACGAGGAAAATTTTAAAAATAAAATTATAATCATGAAGTTAATTTGTAAAACTCTTGGTATTTCAATTAATACTTTAAGGCATCAACCAAAATTAAAGCTATTGATTATTGATTTAGAAAATATGTATAAAGGTCGTGCATTTTATCATAAAAATTAATAAAAATATCGCTAAAATAAATAAAACACCTAAAAGATAGAGAAAGGATCTTTATCAATTAAAGGTGTCTTTTGTTATATTCATTTTACATAATTTTCAAATCAAAAAGGCTCCCTTTATTATTAAGAGAACCTTTATATTTAAATTATTGGAGTAGGATTACCATCAGTGCCATATTCCCATTGTCCAGCCCAGTAAACTGTTCTAACTGAAGAATCCCAAAAAGAATCCCATCCGCTTGGTTCTGAGGATGCTTCACAATAAATCGTCGTTAAAAACCTATTACAATAAAAGGCACTGTTTCCAATTGTGGTTACGCTATTACCAATGATTACATAGTTTAAAGAAATACAATCGTAGAAGGCACTTTTTCCAATTGTGGTTACGCTATCTGGAATTACTATATTTTTCAATGCGCCACAATTATAGAAAGCACTGTGTCCAATAGAAACTATTGAATTAGGTAGAGTAATTTTTTCTAAATTTAAGCAATTTGCAAACCCTCCATCTGTTTCATCATAACCATATATGGAAGTAACTTGATAATTTTTATATGTTGAAGGAATTATTATTTCTTTTAAAAATTTCGCTCTACCAACTGCTACTGCACATTCAGTATCATTAATAGGATAAAATTCCAATCCCTCTGTACCATCATGATCTTTTGAGTCCGCTTTAATATTTCCTTGTAAAACCCAAACAGCATTAGTTTTAATGTAATAATTCCATGTATCTAAATCAATATAAGAATCTTCATTTTTACCTAAATTAGAATTGGGTTCTCCATTACCAGTTAGCAGAGAGGATCCATCTTTGCCGTTTTCACCCTGAGGACCAGTAGCTCCCGTGTCACCTGTGGCAGGAATATTTGTATCTATATTTCCAATCCACCAGTCACCATCTGCACCAATATGTGGTGTTTGTCCATTCTCTCCATCTTTACCCGGTTGACCTTGAACGCCTTGTTCTCCTTGTGGGCCTTGAGGTCCTGTAATTGAGCAAGAACTTAAACCAGATAGTGAAGCAGTTAATAAAAGCATTAAACAAATTACTTTTCTTA
>JAQXNS010000005.1 GCA_029098125.1 bacterium | reverse complement strand
TTCACAAATATTGTGTATAAAAAATACCTGTAACAGTTCTCACAGGTATCAAACGGTTATCAAATGGTGCAGGAAACGGGACTCGAACCCGTACAGCCTCACGACCAATAGATTTTGAGTCTATCGCGGCTACCAATTACGCCATTCCTGCGCGTGAAAAGATTATATCAAAAAAAAGAAAAACTTACTATTTTTTATTTATTATTTTCGTTTTTTTCTAAATCACTGTATTTTTTATCAAGCATTCTTTTAAATTTTGCTTCATTTTCTGCAATTTCTTTATTTGAAAACTCATTAATTCTTAAAAAATTTGCCTTTTTTAAGAGAAAAACACCAAAAATCACTAGAAAAAACAATAATGAAATTACTAAAACTAAAATCCAGCCAAGAGTTGGTGAAAAATCATCTATCGCTAATGGCAAAGTTAAAGAAATAATGATCCCAATAAATCCAATAAAAGTAAGAATTCCACCAATGATATAAAATAAAAGATATTTTTTCATTTAATTAAAGTCCTCTAAATCTATTGCTTCTTGTTCAAGCTTAACATTATTGATTAACATATACTCAATTGTTGGTTTAAAAATTTCATATTTTGTATCATTTTTTGCTTTTTCAAGACGTAAAATATCATTACTAGTGAGTTTTAAACAATAATCATGATATTTTGCTAAAACTTTTTCATTCATTAAATATGGATGGAAGTTAATTTCACTTTTTAGAGCTAAACTTAAAAATATATCAAAGCCACCTTTATCGATATCGCCAAAATGAAAACATTCAAGATTATTTTTTTCATTTATTTTATTTAATAATTTGATTTTTGATGTATTTGGAAAGCCTGCAAGATATAAAACTATATAATTTTTATTATTGAAATAATTAAAAGTTGTTAAGTTTTCAATCGTAATTAGCTTTTTTAGCCTTATTTCTTCAATTTCAAGCTTATCAATTTCTTCATCGCTAAGAGAAATTTCATAATTTAATTGATCTAAATCAATTCTTACACCATTGATATTTAAAACAAGTCCATTTTTTATAAATGTATAATGTGGATTTTTAAAAATATGAAAATAAGATAGAAATTCATCATCATTATCAAATTCAAGATCTGAATTATCTTCAATAATTTTTTTATAAAATGAAAGATTATTTTCAAGATATTTTGAGTCTAAAAAATACTTTTTAGAGAAATTTCTCATAAAAATATCCTGATCATTATTATATATAGCATCAATTCCAAAAATAATTTTATTTAAATCATCTAAACATGAAATATTGCTATATGGATTTTTTCTTTTAAGTAATGAATTTCTATAATTTTGTAGAAAATTTTGACTGATAATTGAATAATTTAAATAATTTTTATCAATAAAATTAATGAGTTCATCATAAAAAGAAGATAAATTCAACCTGTTAACATATTTATATGCTTCATCAATTTTTGCTAGATTTAATGAAATTTCAAATAATTCACCATCTTCGTATTGAAAAATAATCAGATTTTCTTTTGCTAATTCTTCTAAATATTTATTAGTTAAATCTTTGTATAAATATCCATCATCTGCAAAATAATGATAGAAAGGTTTATCAGATAATTTTAAAGAAATACGTATTTTTCTTTTATTTTCATCATGAAAAATCCTACTTCTTTCATATTTATCAAGAAGTGTATTAATTATTTTGATATCTAAATTGATTAAAACAGTGTCTGATTTCATTAATTTCTTTCAATTTTTATAATAAATGCATTGTTATTTTGTTTACAAATACCAAGAGCTGTGTCAGCGTGATTTAAAATCGTTGCACTTCTTTGAGTTGGCACACTTATGATTAATTGAATTGATAGTTTTGAATAGAAATTCATCATTGTTTCAATACGTGATTCATCCATATTGTTGAATGCTTCGTCAAGGAACATTAAACAAACTGGTGAACTAACTTTATTGAATTTATTCTTTTGACAAATTTGATTAAATGAAGCTGCAATGAAAACATAGAATGGAGTTTGAGTTTCGCCACCACTTTTTCCTTTTCCACCTTTTGAATAGAAAGAAATATTTCCATTTTTATCAGTAATTTTGATGTCGTAATTCATAAAATTACGGTAATCAATGAATTTTTCAAGTTCTTTTTCAGTTTCTTTATCATTATCAACTGTGATTTTCTTAAATAATGCTTCCATTAAATCACGATTTTTATTACTTAATTCAGTTGAAAATAAATTTGATGGATCATAATCTTCATCTGAAATGAATAAATCATAATATGGTTTTAGCGCTTCATCTTTCGTTCCTTCGATGACAAATTCATAAATTTCTTTATCTTTTCCAAAACGATTTGATTCATCTTTTAAAATATTATTGAGTTTTTTGACATTGTCCATTTGCTCAGTAATATTTCCTCTAATTTTAGTAATGTAATCGTTTTTAAAGGCTTCGTCACATTGTTTTTGAGCTTCTTTTGCTTTTCCTTCAAATTCAACAAGATTTCTATCCTTAATTTCATTAAATAAAGATAAAAATTTAGACAAATTAGCAATTTCGACTTTTAGATCACATCTATTTTCTTCTTTAGAGACATATCTTCTCATCAAAGTTAATAATGTGTTTTCTTTGCTCTTTAAATTAATCTCAGTTTCGTCGATCTCTTTTTTGATTTCAATAGTTTTAACATTTTTATATTTTTCTTTGAAAGTGAGATATTTTTGATTAAGACTTGTATTTCTAATGACTTCTTCATTAGCTGAAATTTTAATTTCGATTTCATTTAATTCATCGCTATTAACTTTAAAAGCAGCTTTTAAATCAGTTGTTTTGTTGTCGTTTTCTAGCATGAGACTTGAAATTTCTTTATACTCATTTTTCTTCTTTTCAAGGATCTTTTCTTGCTCAACAAGATCATTTGTAGATAACTTTTCAAGTTCGAAAGAAACCCTATCAAGTTCCTTATTTTTTTCAAAAATCCCTGCAAAAACGTCATATTTTAGATCAATTCGAGAAATTTTATCCTTGATTGTTTTGAGTGAAATTCTTAATGAATCGCATTCCCTAATCGATGAATTTAATGAAGATAATTTGTTTCCAGATTCATCTAAAAGATTAGAAACTAACTCAAATTGAATCTTGATTGATTCTCTTCCAAGGTATGGAGTTTTATAAAATTTTGGATTTATAAATCTTGCAACTTTAGCTTGGTAAAGCATACCTTCTTTTGTGATTGAGGTTTCATAATTTTTAAGTTCATCAACATCACTTACAGTTTGAACTTCATTTAAAATATAGTAAGCATACTTTCTAGCGTCTTCTCTAACATAACTGAGTTTGCTAAATAATGAATTTTCATTGATATTATCTTCATCAACATTTTTTAGGGCCTTAACATTAACAAGACCAACACCATAAACTCGAATCTTATCTTCTTTTGCTACTCTATCATAAACTCTTAAAGCTTCATCATAATATTTTTCATCAACAAAAAGGTAAAATCTTCTTGTATTTAAAAAGCCTTCAAGAGCATTTCTCCGCTCTTCATCCTTAACTTCGACTAAATCAGAGAAAATTTTAACTTCGATTTCAGTGTTAAATTTTTTAATGAAGTGATCCTCGATTGCATTCTTTAAATTAACGATGTTTTCATCATAATTTTTTAAACCTTTATCAAGGATTGATTTTCTGCTTTGTAATTTTTCAAAATTTTGATATTCAACTTTGTAATCATTTTTATAGATACTCAATTCTTCAGTTGCTTCATCGATTCTTTCTTCTAAAGATTCATTAACAATTGAGATTTCTTTTTTATAATCTAAATATTTTTCTTTATAAAAATAGGCTTTTAATGCGTTTGAAATATCATATTTTGATAATAAAAGCGAAATATCTTCAAGATTATTTTGTACTGAGTCTTTTTCTTCTTGAAGATCTTTAATTGATTGAAGAATTGAATCACGTTTATTTTTTAAATCAAAGATTGCTCGATTTGTTTCGCTGTTTTCAAGGTTAAAAATCTCTTTTGCAAGAGTTTCTCTTTTTTCTTCAGCAGCGACTTTGTTACTTTCTAAAGTTTTAAGTGAAACTGAAATTGATTCATTTTCTTTAATTAAATTTTCTTTTTTGTGCTCTAATTTTTCATATTCACGGTCAGAATATAAAGTATTGAGTAATTTTAATTCAGTATCTAAAGATTCAAAAATCAAACCTTCATCGTAAAGTGGCTCAAGAAGAGATAATTTTTGTTTTTCGTTTTCAATTATTTGTCTAATATCGCGATATTTTCTAACACTGACCTTCATTGTTTCAAGATCGAGTGTTTTTTGAGGCAATAAATAATCAAAAACAAATGAATTGATATTGCCAATTGGTTTAAATGCAAGAGCTTTTGGTAGTAATTCAAGATATGTTTTTGCATCTTGTCTGACTAAACCAAGGGAATTTAATAGATCATTACGAATTTTTTCTTGATTTCCTTGGAATTCATTAATTTCTTTTGAATTTTTAATTCGATAATTATTTGATAATTCAGTTAAATTTACTGGAACTTTTTTGCCATCTTTTTCCTTATAATAGTTCTCATCAACGATGAAACTATTCATAATGTGATAAAAATGTTTTTCAACCTTTGAACCAATTGAAGCATAAATTACACTTCCAACTACAGAATATGAATTTGTTAAGTTGTCAAAAAATTCAAGAGCAACGTGAGAAACAACATCGCTATTTCTTAAACAGTTTTTATTTTCAAAACCAAGTTTTCCACGAACATAACTTTCAATTGTTCTATCATTTCTTTCATTAGCTGCAGTGTTAAATTTACATGTACCTGCACTAATAACATAATGGATTGCATCGATTAATGTTGATTTTCCACTTCCATTATCGCCACAAATAACAATATTATTTTTTACTTCAATTGAAGCATCGTTATAAAGATGCCAGTTAATTAATTTAATCTTCGTTAATTTCTTCATCTTTATTTTCTCCTTGATACTTTTTGATTAATTCATTGAGATTTTCAACATCTTCAACTTTAACAATGTAAAGAATTGATGGATAAACAAAAATTCTTGATTCTCCATCAAAATCATTTCCGACTTTAAAATTAATAATTTTTAGTTTTCTTAGTTTTTTGAGCGCTTCAAGATATTCATTTGTAGTTTTTTCTTCTTTATAAATATTTGTTTTCTTTACTTCTTGTTTGAGTTCATCAAATGAAACACTAATTAAATTTGTTAGACTTGCTTTTTTAGTTTCTTTGAAATAAAGAACACGAAGAATTAATAAAATTATTGTTTCAAATTTCATCAAATGAATACGATTTTTATTTTCTAAACTCTTCAAATAAATGATATTGATATTTTTATCGTAAATTGCTTCATAATCCATGACTAACAAATAATCATTGATTGTGTCGATCAAATCGAGAGCTTTATAATAATCGTCTTTGTCTTCTTCTTTATCTCTAATCAAAAATGATTCGTTAAGAAGACGATTAATTATTTTTGAAAATGATGCTTTTTTTGTGTCGTTGAAAGTGCGATATTCTTCTAAAAATTTCTCACTTGGACCTATCTTGTCAATCATGCTATTTTCTCCTTATGATAAAATCATTGAATGTAAAATTATCAATATCAATATTGCCTTTTTTATAAATTACTTTGTAACCTGCTTTCTCGTTAAATTGATAAATTTGACCTAAAAACACGCGAATAGCAAGGTTTTTGAGATTTTTTGGAAGTTCAGAGGCGCTAATTTCTTGTTTTTCACCAAGTAAAGAAAGCATAAAATTGTTAATTGAATCAAATAAATATTCTTCGCTATCTTTAATCTTTTTAAGGAAATCTTCTTTAGTTTCATCGCTAAGTGTGTCTTCAATTACATCAAGTGGAATGTCTTTAATTCGAGTATATTTTGCTCTTGGTTTAAAGAATGATTCATCATCTAATGTTTCAATTATGCTTAAATCGAAGAAATCACTAATCTCTTCATAGTCAAAATCAGAAGCAAGAAGTTTCAAACTGTCATTGATTGATTCTTCAATATCTTTTGATTCATTGATAATAAATTTGATTTTTTCTTCACTGACTTTAAGATAGTTATTATTTTTTGCGTCAATTTCTTCAATTCTTTTTTCAATGTTTGAAAAAGTGTTATAAATAAAAGCCAATTTATCTTTAATGTATGAATAATCTTTGATTGTTAAATTAGTTTTTCTTTTAACTATTTTGTAATCTTCCATGACAAAAAGAAAATCACGCTTTTCATCAAGATATTTTTCGCACAAATCAGTGATAAATTTAGAATAACGACGTGGATTATCTTTTGTTTTAAGATTTGAAAAAAGTCTTACACCAACTTTGTCATTGTATTCATCAAAAATGTTTGTAGCAATTTCATTTGCGTTGTAATTGTCTTTTTTTAATATTTCATCAGTGTATTTTTTAATTGAACTAGTCATTGAATAGAGATTATCGCTCAATTCTTTTGCACTTTTATATGCTTGTTCAATCATCGAAATTGAATTATGTTCATCGAAATTGATCTCGATAAGGTTTCTATATGTGTTAAAAACATATCCGACAAATTCATTTCCTTCTTCATCGTTTCCAAGTTCAATTAAAGTATCCATAATTTTGATGGCCGCACTTGTTAAATTTGTTTCAATATCAAGATCTTTATTGTAACCATCTTCAATCCAGCCAGTTTTTTTAAGTTGGATATATTTAGCAAGAATAATTTCTCTTTTTGTTCTGTTTTTTATGTCTTCATCAGCTTCATCGTCAATTTCTTTATATTTTGAAAGATCAGTTTTTTGTTCTAAATAAACAATAACATCATCTTTTATGGCGCTTGCACCACCATTTTGACCACAAAAATAGTCATAAAGATAACTCAAAATGTCAAAATTAAAAATTCTATCTTTGCTAGATAAGACTTTAAACATTGCGTAATTTATTTTGCTAAAAATATTTTCCATAAACTTAATTTTACCATTTATGTTTGCCAGATTAAATATAATTTATATATGGTGTAAACACCATATTATAAAATATCAAGAAACAAAAATCCGTAATAATTATTTTCATAATTTTTTCTAAAGTGATATATTCATTGCATGGACGCAATTAGAATTGTATTATCTTCGATTAAAAGAGCTGATTTTGATTATAACTTAATCAACGATGGCGATAGAATTGCACTTGGAGTTAGTGGCGGAAAAGATTCAATGCTTCTGCTCTATTCTTTAATTTTGTATAAAAAATACTCAAAAATTGACTTTTCAATAGTCCCAATCAACATCGATTTAGGTTTTAAAGACTATAACAACAAAGAGTTATTATCATATGTTAAATCGCTTGGACTAGATCTTGTAATTGCTGATGGAAGAAGCGTTTACGAGATTTTAAGTGCTCAACAAATTCTTCAAAAAACTCCACACCTTCCTTGTTCAATTTGCTCAAAAATGAAAAAAGCAATCATTAACAAAGAAGCAAAACGTCAAGATTGTAATAAAGTTGCATTTGCACATCATGCAGACGATGCAATTGAAACTCTATTTTTAAACGAAATCTATGGAGGAAGAATTTCAACATTTTCTCCAAAAATGTTTCTTGAAAATGAAGAAGTCGAATTTATTCGACCTTTCATCTATCTTCATGAAAGTGAAATTAAAAGAGCTGTTAAAGAAAATAATATTCCTATTTTCAAATCTGGTTGCCCAAATGATGGAAAAACTAAACGCGAAGATATTAAAAATATTCTTCTCGACTTATATAAAAATTATCCATCAGCAAAAGATAATTTTTTAACTATGCTTTCAAATCAAGAAAAAATGGATTTGTTTTACACATACAAAGAAAAGAAAATCAATCGTACAAATTTATACTACAAAGAAGTTTTTTCTAGCGATTCATTATTTGATGAAATTGAGTATTTTTCAAAACAAGATTATCCATATTTAAAAAATCATAAACATTTTCATCTCTATCAAAATAACATTCTTGTAGGTGTTGCAATATTTAAAGTCGAAAATAGAAATTTAATCGTTTCAAAAATTAAAGTATCCAAAAAGGAATTTTTAATTCCATTTCTTTTTGATATCTATAAAAATGTCTACGAAAAAATTAATCCTTTAAAACTCATGATTTTAGATTCAAAGGAATATGATAACGAACTTTTAAAAATGGGCTGTATTCAAAATCAAGAAACTAAAATCTATGAATTAAGTGAAAATCCACGTCATTTAGACGCTCTTTATATAAAGCAAAAACTATATTAATTTCTCAAAAACCCTGCAGAACTCCATTATTTTTGAAAAAAATGGTCTACTCAGACCATTTTTTAATATCTTTTACTTACACTTTTAGATCATTTTTAAGCTCTAATTATTTTAAATTGAATAAAATGAGTCAGAAACCAATGAAATATAGAAAAATTTATCTCATTATAACGCTTTCTAGATGATAAAAAATCACAGAAATTTCTCAAAAACCCTGCAGAACCCCATTATTTTTGAAAAAAATGGTCTATTCAGACCATTTTTTAATTTTTTCAATTTCTTCAGCTTCTTTGTTTAAAAGCTTTTCTAAACGCTCTTGTTTATAGAAGGTATCATCAAGTTCAAAAGCAATTTCTGGTACTCTTCTAAGTGATAATTGATGAGCAAGTTCGCTACGAACAAAACCTTTTGCTCTATTTAAAATCTCCATACTGTTTTTTGCATTATTTAAAAATGAAACAAAAATTTTGCAATATGAGTGATCAGAGCTTACTTCGACTCTTGTTACGGTCATGAAACCGACTTTTTCATTTTTGATGTTATTTGAAACAATTTCAGTAACAGAACGAGCAATCAAACTTTGTAATTTTTGAATATCTTTATTTGATTTAGGCATCTTTTTCTACCATTTCATACCCTTCAATAATATCGCCAACTGAGATATCATTGAAATTTTTGATTTTAATACCACATTCAAAGCCTTGTTTGACTTCTTTTGCATCATCTTTGAAACGTTTTAATGATTCAATTTCGCCTTCATAGATAATTGCGCCATCTCTTAAGATTCTAACTTTGTTAGTTGATTTGATTAAACCATCAGTAACCATACATCCAGCAATTTGACCAACTTTTGAAACCTTAAATACGTTTCTAACTTCAGCTTGACCAGTGACTTTTTCGACTTCAACTTTCTTCATTTGGCCTTTAATTGCATCTTCCATTTCTTCAGTTAATGCATAAATGATTCTATGAAGTCTGATTTCAACTTTTTCTTCTTCAGCTTTTTTTCTAATCATTGCGCTTGGTCTAACGTTAAAACCATAAATAATTGCATTTGATGCACCAGCAAGTAAGATATCACTTTCAGTAATTGCACCAGCTGCACTACGAATGACATTGACTTTGACTTGATCGTTATTTAATTTTTCTAAACTTGCTTTAACAGCTTCAGCACTTCCAGTTGAATCTGCTTTTAAAACAATGTTAATTTGAGCAAGTTGTCCTTCGTTAATCTTAGAATAAAGATCGTCAAGGCTGTTAACACCGTTTCCTTTTGCTCTTTCTTCTTCAACTTTCTTTAATCTACGTTTCTCAGCAATATCTTTTGCTTGTTTTTCAGTTGGGAAAGCCATAAATCTATCGCCAGCTGCAGGAACTTCACTTAAACCGATTACACTTAATGGTGTACCTGGACCTGCTTCTTTGATGACTTGTTTATGTTCGTTAGTCATTCTTCTAACTTTTCCATAAGCTGTGCCAACAACGACATAGTCGCTAGCAAATAATGTGCCGTTTTGGACTAAAAGTGTTGCTTTTGGACCTTCACCTTTATCAAGTTCTGCTTCAAGAACTGTACCAATTGCATATCTTTTTGGATTTGCTTTAAGTTGAAGCATTTCAGCTTGAAGTAAAACATCTTCTAATAATTCATCGATATTTTGTTTCTTTTTAGCACTAATTTCGCAAGTTAATACATCACCACCGAATTTTTCAGCAATAACGTCATGTTGCATTAAACCATTTAAGACTTTATCTGGGTTTGCACCTGGAACGTCCATTTTGTTTACAGCAACAATGATTGGAACATTTGCAGCTTTTGCGTGATCGATAGCTTCTATTGTTTGAGGCATGACACCATCATCAGCTGCAACGACTAAAATAACAATATCAGTGACACTAGCACCACGAGCTCTCATTGCTGAAAATGCTTCGTGACCTGGAGTGTCAATAAATGTAATTTTTTTACCATTAATAACTTTCTGATAAGCACCAATTTCTTGAGAAATTCCACCATATTCTGCTGCAGCGAGGTTTGAATTTCTGATTGCGTCGATTAATGTTGTTTTACCATGATCAACGTGTCCCATGATTGTGACAACAGCTGGTCTTTCAACTAAATCTTCTTCTTTATCTTGAATTTCAGCTTTTTCAAAGTCCTCTTCATTAACAATTTCTTGTTTTTTGAAGTCGTAACCAAACTCTAAGCAGATTTCACCGATAGTTTCGTCATCTAAATAATTATTAATAGTAACTAATTTCTTTTGTAAGAATAATTTTTTAATAATGTCGCTTGCATTAATATTTAATTCTTTTGCTAATTCGCCAACAGTTAAAGATTTTGTAAAAACAAAAACTCCATTATTGACTTTATTTAGGTTAGAAAATGATTGTTTTTTTGTTGGGATATTAGACTCTCTTTGATTTTTATCCCTTTTACTAGTTTGTTTATTATATTTCATTCATTTACCTCCTATTTCATTTTTAAAAATAAAGCCATTTTTTCAAATACTTCTTCTGGAATTTCAGTTTCAAGAGCTTTTGATAAGCACTTACTCTTTTTCGCTTTTTCTATCGCTTCAAAAGATTTTGAAATATAAGCTCCTCGACCATTCATTTTTCCTGTGATATCGAGAACAACTTCATTACTAGGCGTTCTTACCACCCTAAACATTTCACTTTTTGGAAAAATTTGATTGGTGGCAAGACATTTTCTAGTTGGAATTTTTTTCATTAAAAACTATTCCTCGTAATAGTTATCATCATCATATTCGCTGTAATCATCTTCGTCTTCATATGATGAATCAAGTTCTTCGTTTTCAAGTTCAGCAAGTTCTTCGTCTGTATAAATATCCATTTTTTGGATGATTTTCTTTTCTTCTTTTTCATCATCCTCATCTTCGAACTTCTTAGCTTTCTTTTTCTTATTGAGAGCTTTTTGAGCCTTTGCTTCTTTTTCTTTCTTCTCTTGTTCAAGAATTTTTTCTAATGATTCAATAGTAGTTGTAGTCTTAACTTCTCTGAGTTCTTCAGGTTCAATTGGCTTTTCAACTTTCTTAATTTCAACTTTTTGTTCAGGTTCTGCAGGTTTTTTGACAATTTCAACTGTTTCTTCAACTGGTTTTTCAGCAGCAATTTCAACAGCTGGAGTCTCAACAACAGGAGCAGCTTCAACAGTTGGTTCAACAACTTTTGTTTCTTCAGCAACAGTTGCTGGAGCTTCTTCTTTGATTTCTTCTTCGACAGTTGTTTCTTCTTCAACTTGAGGTTTATTCATGTTGAGAATCATTTCTTGTCTTTCTCTAAATCTTCTTCTTTCTTCTTCTCTTGCTTCTGCTTCAAATTCTTCCATTGTCTTATAATCAATGTTTTCTGCTTCGGCTTCTTCAACTGTCTTAACAAGGACTTTATCATAGTGAGTTAATTGACGAGCTAAAATTGTGTTTGCTCCGCCATTTCCAATTGCTAAACTCTTTTGATCTGGGCTTTCAACAATTGCATAAATTGTTCTAATGCCTTCATCAATTTTAGCACCAACAATATTTCCAGGTTTTAAAATTTCTGAAAGATAAATTCCTAAATTAGGATTGTATGTAATAACATCGATTTTTTCTTTTGCATCACGAGCATTTCCAAGTTGTGAAACGATTGATTGAATACGTGAAGCATTTTGTCCAATACATGCACCACTTGGATCGACGTTAGGATCGTTTGAATAGACAGCAACTTTACTTCTTTTTCCTGCTAATCTAGCAATATCTTTAATAATGACAGTGCCATCATAAATTTCGTGAATTTCATTTTCAAATAAGCATCTTAAGAAACCTGGATCTGAACGAGAAATTTTTACAAGTGAACCACCTCTTTTTTCATCTTTACCAATTTCTTTGATGTAAACTTTGATTGTATCACCTGTGTTATATTTTTCATCTCCGATTAAATCACCAGGTAAAAGTGTTGCGCTTGTTTTTCCTAAATTAACAATAACGCATCTTCTATCTGCTTTTTCAACATCACCAGTAACAATAGTTCCGATTTTATTTTGGAAATTTGCCATTAAAGCTTCTTTTTCAGCTTTAGAGATTTTTTGCTTGAAATGAGTTTTTAAAATGTCAGCATCTCTTGTATTTAAATCATCAAGATTTAATTCTTCTTCATAATATTCGCCGATTTTGATTTTTGGGGATTTTTCGCGAGCATCATCAATTGAAATTTCAATATAATCATCTGTAATATCGTCATCTTCTAAAACTAACCATTGACGAAAACATTTAATTCTAGCTTTATCTAAATCAATATCAACTCTTACTAATGCATCAGGTAATTTTGGTGCATTTTTGTCAACTTTAATTAATGATTTTCCAGTTTTTTTATCAAAAAAGTTCTCTTTTTCGATCTTTTTTTGGAATGCAAATTTGAAACTTTCATTTAAAGCATCTAATAAAATTTCACTTGAGATGCCTTTTTCTTGTTCAAATGCTTTAACGGCTTCAAGAAACAATTTTTGTTCTTTCTTTTTCATAAACGATCAAACTCCTAATCTAAAATTTAATGGCAAGTCTTGCCTTATCGATTTCTTCTTTTAATATTGCAACTTTTACTGTGCGTGTTTTTACTTTATATGCGATGACAATTTGTTCATTATCAAATTCAACAAAATCACCTTCATATGTGTTAAGTCCATTAATTGGATTTTTTAGATGTACATTGATATATTTTCCAACATAATCGTCAATACGACTGATTTTTATTGGTTTTTCAATTCCTAAACTTGAAACATCTAAGGTGTATGAATCTTCAGTGAAATCATGTTCATCAAGGAATTCACTGATTTTAGTGCTTACAAATGTAATATCATCCAAATTAATTGGTTCAATTCTATCCACAATTACCTCAAGAGTTTTTACTCGGGGCATGTATTTAAACGAATAAAGTTCATATCCAAGACTATCAAGTAAGCGACTAATTTCCTCTTCAACCTTAATTAAATCTTCCATTAATATCCCCTTCTAAAAAAATAAGAATACCCGAAGGTACTCAACGACAGATAAAAAGTTTATCTACAAATAAGATAGAGAAATCATAATTAGTTGTCAATATTTTCCAAATTTTTTATTAATTTTTTTGCTTTTTTTATACTTTCTCTATCCTATTTATATATATAAATAAAATTATTCTTTGATTGCTCCGAATCTTCGATCTCTAGTTTCGTATTCTTTTAAACATTCAATGAGTTTTTCAACTGTAAAATCTGGCCAATATGTAGGAGTAAAAATAAATTCACTATAAGCTAATTGATAAAGCAAAAAATTTGAAATTCTTGATTCGCCACTTGTTCTGATCATTAAATCAACTTCTGGTAATCCGCTAGAATAAAGATAATCTTTAAATTTTTCAGTGTCTAATTCATTTTCATCTAATTTTCCAGCTTTGATATCTTCAACAATTAATTTTGTAGCGCGTACAATTTCTTGTCTACCGCCATAATTTAAACAGATATTAAAGACAATTTTAGTGTTATTTTCAGTTAATTTTTTTGCTTTTTCGATAGTTTCTTGAGTGTGTTTTGGAAGTCGAGTGATATCCCCCATGACGCTTACTCTAACACCAGTTTCAATAAATTCTTGAATATAATCGTTAAAAAAATCATCTAAATATTCAAAAAGTTTATCGATTTCATCTTGTGGTCTATTCCAATTTTCAGTTGAAAAAGCATATAAAGAAGCAACTTTTATATTTAAATCCTTGCAAGCTCTTAAAACTTCAATGATTCTAGAACAAGCTTCTTTGTGCCCGCGAGTTCTTGGAAGTAATCTTTTTTTAGCCCATCTTCCATTACCATCCATGATAAAGGCGATATGTTCTAATTTTTTATTTAATTTGTAATCAACCATAACTTAAATCCTCTTTAAATATTCTTCAATTTCTTTAATTAAAACAAGTGGAGTACTTGTTCCGCTAAAAATTTTAGCCTTTGAGCAGTTAGAAATATTGTATTGTTTTAAATCAGACAAATTTTCTACAAAAAGCACTAATTTTTTAGTATGTTTAGCTTTTGCAACTTCAAATAATTTTCTAGAATTTGAACTCTTTTTATCTCCAACTACAACTAATAAATCAAATGAATCATCAGTCTCGATAACATCATTTTGTCTAAATTTTGTTTGCATGCAAATTTCATCAACAAATTTTGCATTTTTATAATGATTTTTAATATCTTCAATGATTTCTTTAAGTTCTAAAATTGATAGTGTCGTTTGATTTAAAACTAAAGGTGCTTCATCATCAATTTTTGGATAATCAAATTTTGAATTTATATCATATAAATAAATATTTTTCCCATGCGCTAGACTCGCATCTGTTTCAGGATGACCTTTCTTTCCAATAAAAATTATCGGTGAAGTTGATTTTTCGATAATGCTTAAATTTTTACTTACAATTGGGCAAGTTGCATCAAAAAAAGTAACGCCATTATTTATCAAAATTTCATCAAATTTTTTATCATGTCCATGAGCACTAAAAATTACAATATCGCCTTTTTTAAAAGAATTTAGCTTAGCAATTGCATTTTCATCATTAAAACTAACAATTTTTATGTTCTTTTTCTTTAATTCTTCAACAAAAAATGAATTATGTATTAATTCACCAAAAAGATAAATGTCATTATTTATATATCTTTTTTGTATATCAAAAAGTATTTCAATTGCTTTATTTACTCCAAAACAATATCCGATATATTTTGATAAAACTACTTCCATATTAAGATAAAATCCATTGAAGAGAAGATTCTAAATCAATCAAAAATTCTTTTTCTTGCTCTTTTATAGTTCCTTTTTCAATGAAAGAAACTGGTAATGTTTTAATTTTTACATCACCTTTATAGTTAAGTTTATTTAAATTAAGCAATAAATTTGACGCAAATCCACTTTCAATTCCATAAGGATCATAAATGTAAATAGATTTATATTTTAAAAGATTTTTAACATTTTCAATGTTGTAATCTTTTAAAAATAAAGCATTAATCAATGAGATATTTTTATTTTTTAAAGCTTCGTATAATTCGTTAATTCTAGGACCAAATGAAACAACAACTTTTTCAAGACTATTGTCTAATAAAATGTCCCAGTTTAATTCAGTGATTGGTTCAGTTTTAATTGAAACTCCATTTTCTTCATAAATTGCAGGATATCTAATTGCAAATGGATGCTTATAATTTTTGGAAAAATCAAATAATCTTTTAGCATCATATTTATCTTTTGGCATTGCAAGGACTAAATTTGGCATTGAAAAGAAGAAACCATCATCATAAATTCCTTGATGAGTCTCACCATCTTGCCCTGTCAAACCACTTCTATCAATACAAAGTGTGACATGTTGATTTAATCTACAAATATCATGAATCACTTCATCATATGCTCTTTGAAGGAATGTTGAATACATAAATAAATAAGTATGGAAGCCATTCATGGCAAAAGCGCTAGAATAAACTGCCGCATGTTCTTCACTAATTCCAACATCGAATGTTCTATCTGGATATTTTTTAAAAACATCATTTAATTTTGCGCCAACTGTAGTCGATGGGCAAATTACTATTGTTTTTTCATTATTTTCTAAATCTTCGTCAACTAAATCGCTAAAAATTTTAGAAAAAGAAACAACATTACTTGCAACTTTGTTTTTTATTTTTCCAGTTTTAATGTCAAAAGGTTGAACAAAATGATACTCACCAACGATATCCTCTTCAGCTTTTTGATAACCTTCACCTTTTGAAGTTTTAACATGTAGCAAAACAGAATTTTTAGCTTTTTTGGCTTTTTCGATAGCTTTTTTAAGATCTTTAAAACTATCTCCATCAACAGGTCCAAAATATTCAAAGTTTGCATCATTAAAAATCGCATGAACAAAAGGATTTTTTCTAATTCCTTTTAAAATTGCACTAATCCCACCTGTTGTTGGTGATATTGACATCTCATTATCGTTTAAAATAATGATAATTTTTGTATTTGCAATTACTAGATTGTTTAAAGCTTCAAGGCAAAGTCCATTTTCTAGGCTGCCATCTCCAACAATGCAAACAACATTATAATTTTCTTTTAATAAATCTCTAGATTTTGCAAAGCCTAGTGCAGCACTAATCGAAGTTGAAGAATGGCCAGCATCATAAACATCAAATTTTGACTCTTTAATTCTTTGAAAGCCATCAGTTCCATTTTTTTGTCTTAAATTTTTTAAAGGTCTACCAGTTAAAATTTTATATGCGTATGAATTATGACCAATATCAAAAATTATCTTGTCTTTTTCAACATCAAAACATTTAAAAAGTGAAATTGTTAGATTTGTAATTCCAAGATTGCTAGATAAATGGCCCCCGAATTCTGAACAGCGAGAAATAATTAATTCTTTTATTTCATCGCTTAAATCTTTAAGTTCATTATTTGATAAATCTTTGATTATTTTATAGTCGAAATTTTCATCTAAAATAAAATGTCTCTTAGTTTTCATACCCCTCATTATACCTTATCAAATTTAAAAATACTATATCACGAAACTTGGCAAAAAATTCTAGAGAGTAAAAATTGCCACTAGAGTGGCAACTTTTACTAAGAAAGGAAGACTTAACTATTTATTCAATAGTGAATTTTCTTTAATAACTTTTTCTCTAAGTTGAGCAGGAACTTCTTCGTATGCGTAGAATTCTCTAACAAAGTATCCGCTACCTTGAGTTAAAACTTTTAATTTTGTGACGTAATCAAGAGTTTCTGCTTCTGGTAACAAGACTTCGATTGAAGTTGTTTCATCTTCTTTATCGATAATATTTTGAATTCTGCCTCTACGAGAATTAAGATCGTTTAATACGTCTCCTAAATATTCATTTCCAATATAAATTGAAACATTTAAGATAGGCTCTAAAATAGTTGGTTTTGCGTTCATATATGCATCTTTGAAAGCTAATATTGATGCCATTTTGAATGCAAGTTCGTTTGAATCAACTGGGTGATATTTACCATCAAGGAGGATTGCTTTACATTTAATAACTGGGAAGCCAGCTAATAAACCTTGATTAAGCGCTTCATAGAAGCCTTTTTCAATACTTGGGAAGTAATTTTTAGGAACAGCACCGCCGAAAATTTGTTCTTCAAAAGCAATTTCTTCAGCTGGTTCAAATCTCATTTTAACAACACCATAGAAACCACTACCGCCTGATTGTTTGATGTATCTTCCATCACCTTCAGCTGATTTTGTAATTGTTTCTCTATAACAAATCTTAGGTTCAGCAGTTGTTAATTCAACACCATATGTACCTTTGATTTTTTGTAGAATGTAATTAACGTGAGTTTCACTTAATCCACCAAGTAAAAGTTGTTTTGTTTCAACATTTCTTCTAACTTCGATTGTTTTTTCTTCTTTTAATATCTTTGCAATAGCTGAATTGATTTTGTCATCATCTTTTTTATTTGCAAGTTCAATCGCTTTAAAGAAAACAGCTGTTGGGAAATCAATTTCGTTATATTTAACATGTTTATCTTTATCAGAAAGTGTAAATGAAGTTTCTAAATCTGTTAATTTTGATAAACAACAAATATCACCTGCTCCAACTTCATCAATTGCGTTCATATTTTTACCGCAAACTGATAAAATACTTGAAATTTTAAGGTTTTTATTTAAATTTGGACAATATACTTCTTGACCGACTTTCAAGACACCACTGTCAACTTTCATGTAGTTGATTTGTCCTAAATAAGGATCAATTAATGTTTTGAAAATATATCCACTAAATGGTTCAGCAGATAATGTCTTTCTTGTGACGTCTTTTCCTTCATCGTCAACACCAATATATGGTTTTAGATCTGATGGTGAAGGTAAATAATCAATTAACATTGATAAAAGTGTATGAATTCCGATGTCGTTTTGAGCGCTTCCAAAAATAATAGGATAAATTTCACCATTTAAAACACCTTGTCTTAATCCATTATGAATTTCATCATGAGTTAAAGCTTCTCCACCAAAAAATTTTTCAAGTAATGAATCATCAGTAACAGCAACAGCTTCACAAATTCTATTATGGAATTCGAAAACTTTTGCCTTTTTATCATCATAAATTACATCGTCAACACATTCAGTGCCTGTATATCTTCTTGCTTTTAAGTCAACACAATTAATAAATCCATCAAATTTATCACTGTGGCCTAATGGCAATGTGAATGGAATACACATTTTTCCTAGTTTTGAATAAATATTTTCAAGAATTTCTTCATAATCAGGATAATCTTTATCCATTTTATTTACATAAATTAAGAAAGGGATGCCTCTTTTTCTTAAGAGTTTATATGCTTTGATTGTTCCAACTTGAACTTTGCTTTGAGCATCAATTACAAGTATTGCACCCTTGACAGAGTGAGCAACAGCGATTGATTCAGCAATAAAGTCATCGTTTCCAGGAACATCAAGTAAATTAATTTTATAACCGTTATAAGTAATTGGTACTACGCTTGTAGAAACACTGCTTAATCTCTTTTTCTCTTCTTTTAAATAATCACTAACAGTATTTCCTTTTTCAATTGTGCCTTTTTCACCTTTGTTTACTGTTTGATAAAGGGATTCAACAAGGCTAGTCTTACCGCTGCCTTGATGCCCAAATAACGCAACATTACGTATTTTTCCAGCATCATAGTCCATACATTATCCTCCTTATGTAAGCGCTTTCATAAACACAAATATAGTGTAATATAAAACTAGAAAAAAATAAATAAAAAACTTAATAAATGGTTAATATTGAATATAAAATTTCTAAAAAACCCTGCAAAACTCCACTATTTTTGTTCAAATTCAAATTATTATATATAACTAACTGTGACTACATTATATATAGTAACTTCTGTTTTTTATTTTTTAAGTTCATTTTTTGATATAATACTTTCGAGGAAAAAATATGGAAAAATATACATTAATTACAGGTGCAACAAGTGGGCTTGGAAAAGAATTAAGCTACATTTATGCATCAAATAAAAACAACTTATTTTTAGTTTCAAGAAATGAAAAGGAATTATCTTCACTACAAAACGAAATAATAAATAAATATTCAGTTGAAGTTAAAATTCTTGCAATCGATCTTTCAGTTGTCGAAGATTATTCTAAAATCACTGATTTTATTAAAGCTAACAACATGTTTATAAACAATTTAGTAAATAATGCTGGTTTTGGTGATAGATGCGACTTCATCAATATGGATATTGAAAAACAAATTCAGATGACTAATGTCAACTGCAATGCTCCACTTTATTTAATACATGAAACATTAAAAGATATGTTAAAGAATAATGAAGGTCACATTATTAATATTTCATCTATCGCTGGTTTCATTCCAGGACCATATATGGTCACGTATCACGCAACAAAAGGTTATCTTTTATTATTAGGTGAAGGAATCGAAAGAGAACTTAAAGGCACAAAGGTACATCTTTTAACCGTTTGCCCTGGACCATTTGAGTCAAATTTTGTTAAAAAAGCACACAATGATTACACTTTTTCAAAAATTAAACCAGTAAGTGCTAAAAAAATTGCTGAAATTACATACAAAAATTCAATCAAAAACAAACGACTCGTAATTGTTGGATTAAAAAACAAATTAACAATTTTTGTTACTAGATTTTTCTCACGCCATTTTGTAACTTGCAGTAGCGCAAAAACAATCAAAAAATAATCAATATTTCTTAAAATATTCTATAAATCTGTTTGTTCCGTCAACAACATTCTTTTTCGTTGTTGCTAAATTTATGCGTAAAAAACCATTTCCGTTTTTACCATAAACCGAACCACTTGATAATATCAAACCAGTTTCATTTCTAAGTTCTTGAACAAGAACATCACTATCTTTTTGAATTTTAGTGCAATCAATCCACAACAAATATGTTGCATCAGTTAATTCAACATGAATATTTTTTAGTTCAGAGTTAACTCTATCTACAAAATATTTTTTGTTACTATAAATATAATCATTGAGCTCTATGAGCCATTTTCTACCTTTATTTAACGCTGCAATTGTTGCATCGCAGGCAAAAAAGTTTGGTTCACCAACTTCATCTGTATTTATTCCACGCCAAATTTTATGTCTTAAATTTTTATTTTTTGTTACAATGCACGCATTTTGTAACCCAGCAATATTAAAACATTTCGATAAAGAATGACAGGCAATTCCAATCTCTCTTGCTTCTTCTGAAACACTTAAAAATGGTATGTATTCAACTCCATTTGTCATAATTTCACAATGAACTTCATCAGAAATGACTAAAACATTATATTTTTTTGCAAGACTTGCAACTTTTCTGAGTTCATCCTTATTAAAACATTTTCCAACTGGATTATGTGGATTACAAAAAATCATTAAAGAGACTTGTGGATCCTTAAGTTTTTGCTCTAAATTATCAAAATCAATTGAATATTTATAATTTTCATAAATTAAATCAGATGTCTCTACAAACCTACCATTATTAATAATTGAATTATAAAAAATATTATAAACAGGAGATAAAACAAGTACTTTTTCTCCAACAGTTGTGAGTTTTCTTACCATCGAAGATATAGCTGCTACAACTCCTGTAGAAAAAACCATATCTTCAACTTCATAGTTTACATGATGATATTTTTTAAACCATTTTTTATAAGCTTCAAAATATTCATCAGGAATATCAGAGTAACCAAAAGAACCTATATTAACTCTTTTTTTAATGGCATTAATTACAGCAGGACATGTTTTAAAATCCATGTCTGCAATCCACATAGGTAGCTCATTTTCTTTTACATCCCGCTTGGTAGAATTAGTATTTCTTCTATTATTTTCAGAATCAAAATCGTACATAAAAATTACTTTTTCCTTTCAAATATTTGAGTTTTGCAGGGTTTTTTAGAATTTTCATCAATTATAATTTCTCCAACTGAATCACAAACGATGGTTCCAGAAAGAGGATTTTTAATCGATACAATTGAAGAATTAATAGTTGCCTCAACAGAAGAATATTCAAAAGCTAGATCAGTGTTTTCTAAAACGCAGTCAATAAGTTTTAAATTTTCCATGTAACAAAAGCCTTGATTTGATTCAATGATACAATTCTTAAAAACAACATTTTTAGAATTCCAACCAATATATTCTCCTCGAATTATTGAGTTCTCCACATAAACATTTTCACAGTTCCAAAATGAATCCTTAGAGATCAATTTTGAATTTCTTACACAAATATTCTTCCCTCCATCAAAGCAATAATTACCATCAATTTCAAAATTATCGATATTGATATTTTTGCTATTAAGGAACATATAGTCGCCATTCGCTTTGACATTATTTAAACTAATATCTTCACAAAACCAAAAAGATTCATCGCCACTTGTAAAAACGCAATTGGATAGACTAATTCTTTTAGAATGTCTGAAAGTTTTTGGACAATTTATTGTTACATCAAAAAGAGAAATATCATTTGTATACCATATTCCACTTCTAGCCATTGTTTCTAGTGTAGAAGAAGACAATTTTATGTTTGAAGAATACCAAAGAGGATATTTATATGTGAATGTACAGTTATTTAACTCTATATTTTTGCTTTCCTTTAATGGGGATTCGCCAAAATTAAACTTAACATTGTTTAATTTAGCGTCTTTTAGCATAAACAAAGGTCTTTCGCCTTCAAATTCTTGATTTTCTATAATTTTTTGCATGCAGATATTTTATCAAAATCTAGTATTTAAAAATAGTCATTTACTTTTAAAAAGAGTTTAATTCTTCTTCACTAACAAATCCAAGACTTCCTCCGCTTTGTGAAATTTTTAAACCCGCAAATAAAGTTGCTTTTTTTAATGATGTTTCAACATCGTATCCATTAATATAGAAATGTAAAAATGAAGCAAACAAGGCATCACCTGCTCCTACTGTAGATTTAATTCCTTTAGGAGCCTTTGCTTCACTATAGTAAAATCGATTTTCAGCTCCAATATAAGCGAGCGCGCCTTCATCTCCGCATCCAACCACTATGATTTTATTATTATATTTTTTATAAATTTCGATTAAAAAATTAGCTTCGTTGCCTTTAATATATTCATTTGAAAGAAACAAAATATCACTATAAGTCATAAAATCGCGATTATAAGCATCATTTAGATCTGAAATACAATGTACATCACTTGCTACAAGCTTATTTTTCAATTTAGCAATTTTTAAAAAGTTTCTATTGTAATTAATGTTAGTCAAAATATATAAATCATAGTTTTCATCAATCAAACTTTTAACAAAAGCATCATCATAAGTAATCTCTTGAAGATTTTTTAAATCACAATAAATTTTTCTTCTCCCTTTTTCATCGACTAACACTATACTTTCGGCAGTGTTTGTTTTCTCACTTATTACAAATCTTTGATCAAGACCATCTTTTTTAGTAATTAAAGCGACAAATTCTCCAAAGAGATCATTGCCAACAAAGGTTGATAGACTTACTTGATCTCCAAGTTTTTTTAAAGCTAAAGATACATTATAACCAACGCCAGATACGCAACTATTTAAGCCGTTAAATGCATATTCAATTGGAGAATAATCGATTGGAAAATTATGAACATCTATTGAACTTTCAATATTTATTAAGCCTGAAACTAATACTTTTTTCATGGCAATTTTCCTCCTTTTTTTCAAAAATAGTTGAGTTCTGCATGGTTTTTGAGAAATTTTTAAGATTTTCTACTAATAAAAAAACTCACTTCTAAATCAAATTATAGAAAGTGAGTTTAAAATTTCATATATTTTAATTACCAATTTGGTTCATCAAATGCTGCACCAAAATATGTTATTTCAGATACTTTTGTGTTATATAAATCACTATTTTTGCTATCAGTACGAAGAGTAACCTTCATAGGAATCAAGAGTGTGCAATCTAAGAATAAATCGATGTTGTAATTATTCTCTGCATCTCCATCTTTATAAGTAAGATGGTAGCAATCTTTTCCACCTTGACTTGATTTTGTAACATTTTCGATATCAATATTATTGAATATGTTAAAAACAATTGGATCAACATCTAATAAAGCAAATATTTTGTCAAATTCACCTTCAAAATCGATATAGTCTTGCTCGTTGAAGGTATTCCAAGAATGTTCTGCTTTATTATATGAATAAATTGTTCTATCTGGAGAAGAGATATTCTTTGTAGCAAAACCATATGTTTGTGTATTTTGAACTTCATCATTTTGAGTTTCTTTTGAATCATAAGTAAACCAGAATGAATCTTTCTTCCCACTAATATTTAGATCAATTATTTCTTCATCAACTTTTAATCCATTATCATCTTGAGATATTGTTTTCTCGGAAAGACTTGCTTCAATTGTAAGCCCTTCTTCTCTTTTATAAAGTTGCATGATGTTATTTTTAATTGTTTCAAAATCATATTCTGAAAAATTGAAGGATGTACCATTATTATTGTTATTATTATTTTGATCAATTGGCACATTACTTGACGAACCACAAGAAGTTAAAAAAGAAAATGCAAATGCTAGTAAACAAATATTTTTCATTTTTTTCATAATAAAACTCCTAAGAATTAATTTTCTTTATTTATATTATACACAGATTCAAATACTGTGTGTTTAATTTTCCATTTTTTAACGTTACTTGACAACCAAAATAAGAAAATACCTAATGTTATAATACTTAATAATAGCCAAAGTAGGTATCTTCCGAATAATTGTGAACCTTTTCCATCAAATTTAAGTCTTTTTCCATTAATAACAGTGTGTTTGCATTCCCATCTATAAGATATACAGACTGCCCATGGCAAACCTAAAGTTCCAGTTATAACAAAAAGCAAAAAAGCTAGAATAGTCCATCCCAATTTTTGGAATATATTTCCATCAAAATATGAAAGTTCTTCTCTATTAATAATGAGATCGTTAGAAACTCTACGATATCTATCATTATTATAAACCATCGTAGTGTTGTTATTGTTTTGAACAGCAGGTGCTTGAATTTCCTGCTTTTTCTCTTCTTTTTTTGGTTCAACATCCTCTTGGATGTTACTTTTTATAATATCATCATCGTCAAAATGAAAAGTTGGTTTGTTTGAATTTGTTTCAACAACTTCTTTTTTCTGAATTTCGTTTTCATTTTGATAGTGAAGTTCAATGCCGCACTTTGGACAGTGCGCCATCTTTCCTACAAAAATTTCATTACATTTAGGACATCTAAATTTTCTAGCCATAAATTCCTCTCCTATATAATTTCATAAGCATCTATTTGTGAAAAATCAATTTCATAATTATGCGTTACATCTTCTCCGTTTTTATTAATAATTTTGATCGTATCAAAGAAATATCTTAAATCTTCATACGTATAAGTACCTGGGGAAGACATGTCAAGAGCTAAATAATCTGATTTTTCTTCATCAAATTCTTCATCTCCAAAATAAATTGTATCTCCAGTCTTTAAAAAATCATTGACAGAACCACCAAGTTCTAGTGTTTCATCCACTTCACCAAGAGAATGCTCACCACCATAATTGTAGAATTTTAGAGAAATCTTCTTTATTGAAAACGTAACATTATAACTGTTTGTAGAAGAAAAATTGAAATTACCACTATCTGTTACATCAACATCATCAATATAAATATGTATTTTATAACTAAATGAATATTCTCCAGCATCTTTAGTTTCTGGTATTGTCTCATCAAATATTGCAATAATTCTTATATTTTCAATTTTAAATAGATCGCTATATCCACTCTTTATTGCTACATATCTTGTTGAATCAGAAACCTCGTATTCTAGTATCAAATCAGTTATATAATTTTCGCCATTATAACTAATGGAGTCATTTTGAAGAGAACTGATGGAAAATGTTAATGGATTAATTATTAATTCACCAAAAGTCAGACTACTTATTGAATAATTTGATGAAACATCATTGCCAGTGTCAGTGTCAATAATTTTAACACTAAATGAATTTTCATATCTACCGACATCTTTAACATTAATATTGTAAAATGTCGGTTCAATTTTTTCGTTAAGGGGAAGTGAATAGCCATTAGTGATAGATACTTTAAATAATGATTTATCAAACGGTTTATTATCAAAAGTTTTAGTTAAAGGTAAAGGATTTGACGATAAAGATAACTCACCAGCATATATTGTATATTTATCAACCTTCGTTAGAATTTCAATTCCATAATTGCTCGTGTTATCGCTTCCATCTTTTCCGATAATTTTTATATTACTAGCTACAATTTGAACTACATCTTTTCCACTATCAGATACTTCTTTTACAACAATTGGCGTGTAATCAACTAATGTAACCTTATCATCTTCAGCAAGAGTACCATTGTATGAAAGATCTTTATCAGTAATATAATGTTCATTTCCATCATATATAAAAGTACAAGATTCAGGTTTAATATAGATTTTTAGATACTTTGAATAAATTGAGTATCTAGCTTCACCAATTAAATTAAAACTATAGTTATTTGTGACATCTTTATTTGTTGCTGAATCAA
>JAQXNS010000004.1 GCA_029098125.1 bacterium | reverse complement strand
TTTCTTAATTTATCTTTTTTAAGTAATGTTAAGAATGGATATTTGCCACCCATTTTTAAGAGTTTTACATATTTTTCCCAAGCCTTGTCATAATTTTTATCCATTTCACATTTAAACTCAAGAGCTAAAACTTGCGCTAATGTGTAGTCGATATAATAAAATGGAGTTTGGAAAATGTGACTTTGTTTCATCCACATATGTCCATTTTCTAAGTAATCAAAACCTTTAAAATTAAGCCATGGGCGATATTCTTTTTCAAGTTCTGCCCATTTTTTACATCTATCTTTATGTGTCCATTCTGGATGTGCATAAACAAAATGTTGGAATTCATCAACTTCAGCTCCATATGGTAAGAATGAAATTGCTCCATCTAAATGTGAAAAACGATATTTATCTGCTAAATCACCAAAGAATAATTCCATCCATGGCCAAGCGAAGAACTCCATACTCATAGAATCTATTTCACAAGCCTCTAAAGTTGGCATTCTATATGATGGAACTTTAATGTTTGCACCTAAATATCCTTGGAATGCATGGCCAACTTCATGAGTTAATGTGTCAACATCATGTTTTGTTCCATTTGAATTTGCAAAAATAAATGGTGATTTATAGCGAGGAATAAATGTCATATAACCACCGCCAGCTTTTCCAGCCTTTGCATCGAGATCCATTAAATTGTTTTCAACCATAAAAGAGAAGAATTTTCCACTTTCTTCACTCATCTCAGAATACATTTTTTGTGCACATTCAACTAAATATTTTGAATCGCCAATAGGTGCAGGGTTACCACTTAAAAATTCTAGATTGTAATCAAGGAAGGTAGGCGATTTGATCTGTAAACGTTTAGCTTGTCTTGCTCTTAATTTTTTAACAACAGGAACGACATCTCTTTTAATTTGATTTCTGTATGTTTCAACCATTTGAGCATTGTAATCTAATCTTCCTAAACGGAGATATGCAAGTTCTGTAAAGTTTTCAAAACCTAATTTTGTAGCAATTGAAGTTCTAATTTGGACTAATTTATCATAAATTTCACCAATTTCTGCATCTTTTTCTTCCATGAATCCCCAGAATTTTTTAGCTGCAGCAACACGAACATCTTTATCTTTGTCGGATAAGAATTTTCCAAGTTGAGTTAAATTGTAGATTTCTCCATTAAATTCAATTTGAGCACTTGCAAGTACTCTATCATATTCGCTTGTAAGTTTATTTTCTTCAATAAGATCAGGGATAATTTTTTCATCAAAACATTTAAATCCAGCTTCGGTTTGATCAAAAAATAATTGTCCAAACTCTTTAACCATTTCTTCTTTATATTTTGAAGCAACAACAGCATGCAAAAAATCGTCGTTATATCCACTAATGATTGGCATAATGTTATCGATTGCATTTTTTGCTTTAACATATTCCTCATTTCTAGTATCAATTGAATATCTAATACTAACAATTGTGGAATCACTTTCAAGTTCGTCACTATATCTAAAATATTTTTTAACTACTCTAATTGCAGTTTTTGCATCTTTTGCATTAATTAATTCTTCTTTTAAGCATTTAAATTTCTTTTCTACAGCTTTTGTAGAAGGTACATGCAAAGGCATTTCTTCAAATTTCATCTAATTCTTCTCCTTATTAAATAGTTTGTTTTTCTTTTATATGTAGAATTTTTTTCAACCATTTTGTTGAGAAAAAATTTCTCCAATAATTATAACCAATAACTTTTGTGTTATAAAGTTGACTTGTTTGATAATATTTTTCATTCATATCTTCAATATTTTTGAAAAAGTCTTCAACAGGTTTTTTTAACTCTTCAAGATCGTTATTTATATATATTTTTTGAATTTCTGTAATCATTTTCTCCGTATAATAGTAAAATTCTTCAATTTCAGCCGTACTTAATTTGTGATATTCTTTATAATTTGGATTGTTTAAAAATAAATATAATGGGTTTGTTTCGTTGATATATTTAGATAATTCTTCACTGATTTGATTAATAGCTTCACATTTTTGATAAATAATAAGGTTTAAAAATTCAAGTTTTTTAGTTATTTCTCTTGAAAAAGAATACATAAAAAACAAGGTACAACTAATTAAAAGAAGATAGGCAATACAAATTAGAATGACTATAACAGCTAAAATAATTAGCGGAATTCGAATATCGGCATCGTTAAAAACTAAAATCATGCTTATATATTAAACCAACTTAACTGAAATTGTAATAAATTCGTTAATATTTATTAAAAATGAAAATATTTTCACTAGTTTTCAATTATTTTCAAGATTTTGTATTCTTACAATTTTTCTTGATGAATTATTTCACCTTTTTTGACTAAAAATCTCTTATTTGTTAAAATTTTTAGAGGTAAATATTATGGGAAAACCAATTATTGCATTGATGTATGATTTTGATAAAACTTTAGCTTTATCTGATATGCAAAACTTTACATTTATTCCAAAACTAGGATATACTCCTGAGGAATTTTGGAAATATACAGAAGAATTTTGCAAAAAATATAACATGGACAAAATTCTTGGATATTTATATGTAATGATTGATTTAGCAAAGCAAAAAGGAATCAAAATAACTCACGAATTTTTAAATGAATGCGGAAAACAAATCAAGTTTTTTGATGGCCTAACAACATGGTTTTCAAGAATCAATGAATATGCCCAATCAAAAGGTTTAATTGCCGAGCATTATTTAATAACTAGCGGAAACAAAGAAATTGTTGAAGGTACTTCAATTTTTAAAGAATTTAAGCAAGTTTTTGGTTGTGAATACCTTTATGATAATGATGGTAATGCATTTTGGCCACGTACAAATATAAACTACACTACCAAAACTCAATACATATTTAGAATATCAAAGGGCGTTTTTGATACTTATGATGATAAATCAGTTAACGAAAAAACTCCAAAACGTAGAATAATTTATCAAAATATGATTTACATTGGTGATGGTTTAACCGATGTTCCATGTATGATTCTTGTTAAAGAAAACGCAGGAACATCAATCGCTGTTTATCCAAAAGGAAAACAAGAAAAAGTTGCTCACTTATTTGAAGATGGACGTGTAAATTACATTTGTAAAGCTGATTACAGCGCTAATTCCGAACTTGAAAAAGTAGTTAAACTTGTAATTGATGGTATTTCAATTAGAGAAACATTAGAAAGTAAAAGAGAAAAAACAGAAAAAAGTTTATGATTTTCATGTTCATTCTTTTGGCCGGTTCTTCTACAAGAATGGGTTCATCTACTCTAAAGCAATTTATAAATATTTCTAAAAAAGAAATTTTTGAATATTCACTTGAGACATTCGATAAAATAGAAAAAATAAATAAGATATTTTTGGTTGCACAGAAAGATAATTTTGAACATATAAATCAAATAATTTTAAACAAAAAATATAATCATGAAATTGAAATAATTGAAGGTGGGGCAACAAGACAAGAAAGCGTATTTAATTCTTTAAATAGAATTAAAAATATTGCATCATCTTCTTCCATTGTAATTTTTCATGATGCTTGCCGCCCATTAATAACAAAAGAGACAACATTAAAAATAATAGACGAAGCAGAAAAAAACGATGGTGCAACTGCTTATTGTCCACTTTTTGACTCGATTTGTGAAAAAAACAACGAAAATTATATAAATAATTCACTCAATCGAGAAAAAATTGTTAAACTTCAAACACCACAAGCATTCAAATTTGATATAATCTATACAGCCCACGAGACTGAAAGAAAAAATGGAAATTTGTCTTTCACAGATGATACGTCATTATTAGTATCAAAGGGGTTTAAAATTAAGTTAGTTGAATCATCAATTTTGAACTTTAAAGTTACAAATTTTGATGATTTATTTATCTTAAAGAGGATATTAGAGGGATAAAATGTTTCAAAACAAAGTATACGAGGAAGGTCAAATTATTGAAGGCATTATCACCAGTATAAAAAAGTATGGTGCATTTTTTTCATTCGAAGGTGGATATATTGGTTTACTTCATATTAGTGAAATCTCATCAAATTTTGTAAACAATATCCACAATTTCTTCAAAATCGGTGACACTGTAAGAGTTGTTGTAAAAAAAGTAGACAATTCAACAAAATTCTTAAGCGTTTCTCTTAAAGATTTACCTATCGAAGAGAACCCTTACAAAGATATCCTCCCATCAAAAAAAGTAACAAGTTATTTAAAAGAAATTGATTTTTCAAAATTAGAAAAACAATTGCCTTTAATGATAAAAAAAGAGTTAGAAAAAGAGGAAAAATTATGAGCATTAAAGTTGGATTTGAGTATCTCACAAAAGACTCCATGTTTGCAAAAGATGATTTTCAAGATAAAGTAAACGAAATTCACAAAATGATCGAAGAAGGTACTGGAGCTGGAAGTGATTTTTTAGGATGGTTACATTATCCATCAAATTATGACAAAGCTGAATTCGAAAGAATTAAGGCAAAAGCTTCTGAATTTATTAAAAATTATGAAGTTTTAGTCGTTGTTGGAATTGGCGGAAGTTATTTAGGAGCAAAAGCTTCAATTGAAGCACTTAATGGATTGTTTAAGAAAAATGGCCTTGAAGTTATCTATTTAGGTAATACTTTAGACCCAAATTATATCCATGATGCAATAAATTATATAAAAGATAAGAAATTTTGCATTTGTGTAATTTCAAAATCAGGAACAACAACTGAACCTTCAGTATCATTTAGAATTTTAAAAACAATGGCTGAAGAAAAATATGGAAAAGAAGGCGCAAAAGATGCAATCGTCGCAGTAACTGATAAAGAAAAAGGCGCACTTAAAAAATTATCAACAAGCGAAGGATATGAAACTTATGTTCTTCCAGGAAACATTGGAGGAAGATTTAGTGTCCTTACAGCAGTTGGTTTATTCCCAATGGCTTGTGCAGGAATAGATATTGATGAATTTATGGCTGGTTTCCAAGATGGCGAAAAAGAATATAGTGATCCTGATTTAGAGAAAAATAATGCTTATCGCTATGCTGTTGAAAGACATAATTTATATAACTTAGGTTATAACGTTGAAATGGTTGGATCATATGAACCAAGATTAACTTATGTAAATTCATGGCTACAACAACTTTTCGATGAATCAGAAGGAAAAGATGGAAAATCATTATTTGTAACAGGTTGTACATTTACAACAGACCTTCATTCACTTGGACAATACATTCAAGAAGGTAAAAAAATCTTGTTTGAAACTATTATCAATGTTGAAAATCCAAATTATGACATCGAAGTACCTTATGATGAAGAAAATTTAGATGGGTTAAACTATCTTGCTGGTAAAAAACTATCTTACATTAATCACAAAGCATACGAAGGAACACTTGACGCACATTCAAGAACTGGAAATGTTCCAAACATCACAATCACAATTGATAAAGTTGATGCAAGAAACTTAGGTCACTTATATTATTTCTTTATGAAAGCATGTGCAATGAGTGCTTACTTAAATGGTGTCAATCCATTCAATCAACCAGGTGTCGAAGTTTATAAAAAGAATATGTTCCACTTACTTGGAAAAGAAGGCTACTAATATAATATAAATAAGGATATAGTCAAAATTTATTTTTTGACACATCTAACTTAAAAAATTTATTGACACGACCTAACTTACTTTGATATATTATTAAAGCACGCAAGGTCGTGTTACGGTTGGATGTTTAGCTCAGCTGGGAGAGCATCGCCTTTACACGGCGGAGGTCAGAGGTCCGAGTCCTCTAACATCCACCAGTGCAATAAATAAATCGGAGGGGTAGCGAAGAGGCTAAACGCGGTTGACTGTAAATCAATTCCTTCGGGTTCGGCAGTTCGAATCTGCCCCCCTCCACCATCGTGTTGGGGTGTAGCCAAGAGGTAAGGCAACAGACTTTGACTCTGTCATTCCGCTGGTTCGAGTCCAGCCACCCCAGCCAGACATATTGATCCACTAGCTCAGTCGGTAGAGCACTTGACTTTTAATCAAGGGGTCTGGAGTTCGAATCTCCAGTGGATCACCAATTATAGTGCCCAGGTGGCGGAATAGGTAGACGCGCAGGACTTAAAATCCTGTGGTAGCAATACCATACCGGTTCGATTCCGGTCCCGGGCACCATTTATAAAAATATGTGTCGAAAGGCACTTTTTTTATTACTTTTATTGAACAATTTTTATTTTTAATTATAATAATGCAAGTATGGAAAACGAAGAGACAATTAAATTAATAAAAGCAACTTTAGATAAATTTAGACCTTTCCTCCAAAGAGATGGCGGTGACGTGACTTTTGATTCTTATGAAGATGGTATTGTTTACGTCAATGTCTCAGGTGCTTGTGAAGGATGCTCATTAATAACTGAAGATATTGAATCAGGTATTGAAGTAGTCATTCTTGAAGAAGTTCCTGGAGTAATCGCTGTAAGATTAGCAAGCGACAAGGAAAGATTCAAAGAAGAATTAAAGAAAAATTTAGAAAAAACTCCTCAAATTCAATAGATTTTGAGGAGTTTTTGCTAAATTAAGAAGTTTTCTATTCTATTTATAATCAAATACCATTCACGATTATAAACATCTTTTCGATTGTATGTCATTGGTGTTTTATCAATTTTAAGAACAAGGCCACCAGCTTCTTCTACAATAATTTGGAAAGCTGCAGTGTCCCATTCTTTTGTTCCTTGACTTAGCCTATATGATATTTCTGCTTTGCCTTCAGCAATAAGGCAAGCCTTTAAACTTGAACCTTTTTTAATAACTTTTGTTATTTTATCTTTATATTTCAATCGAACAGCGTCTTCATTCTCGTTAGAATGGAAAACACTAATCAAACAAGTTAAATCTTCTGTTTTGTTAGAGACATGAATTTGTGAAATTTTTCCATTTTCGTCAATTTTGAATGCGCCTTTTCCGTAAACAGCGTAATAAATAATATTTTTTGCTGGCACACCAACTACGCCTAAAACTGCTTTATGTTTGTAAGAAAGTGCTATATTTACTGTAAATTCATCATCTTTATGAACAAAATCTTTCGTTCCATCGAGTGGATCAACAATAAAAACATAATCATTATCTAATCTTGATAAATCATCATCACTTTCTTCAGTTAAAAAAGAATAATTTGGAAATTCCTTGCTGATAATTTCTTTTATCAACACGTCACTAGTTTTATCAGCTTCAGTTACAGGCGATTTATCGCTCTTTATTTCAACATGAAAACCTGAATTATAATATTTCATAATATTTTTCATTGCTTCTTTGCAAGCTAGTAAGGCAATCTCTAATTCTTTTTCAAACATATTCTTCTCCGTTTAAAAAGAGTCATGATATCATGACTCAATTTCTATTATTCTGCTTTTCCGTAAGAACCGAATGCTTTTGTCATTTCAGTGACTTTTGCTTTAATAGCTTCACATCCAGGTTTTAATAATTTACGAGGATCAAATCCTTTTTTTGCTTTATCTTCATCTTTACCAGATAAGATATATTCTCTTGTAGCTGCTTGAAATGCAAGTTGAAGATCTGTATTTACATTGACCTTACTAACTCCACGTTTAATTGCTTCATTAACCATATCATATGGGATTCCAGTTCCACCATGTAAAACAAGTGGTTTACCATTAGTTGCAACTTGGATTTCATGTAATAAGTCAAGATCTAATCCTTTCCAATCTGCTGGATAGATACCATGAATATTTCCAATTCCTGCAGCTAAGAAATCAACACCTAAAGCAGCAATTGTTGCACATTCTTGTGGATTTGCTTTTTCACCACTACTTGTAACACCATCTTCGCTTCCGCCGATGCCACCAACTTCACATTCAATTGAACAACCATGAGCATGAGCAAGAGCGATTAATTCTTTGCTTTTTGCAAGATTTTCTTCAAATGGATAATGTGAACCATCAAACATAACTGAAGTAAATCCAGCTTCGATACATGCTTTTGCTCCATCATAGGTACCATGATCAAGGTGTAATGCAACTGGAACAGTGATTTTTAATGCATCATGGATATTTTTAACCATGTTTGCAACAGTTTTGTATCCACACATATATTTTGCTGCACCTTCACTTACTTCAAGAATAACTGGTGACTTTGCAGCTTCACAAGCTTCTAAAATTGATTTCGTCCATTCTAAGTTATTAATATTAAATGCACAAATTGCATAATGACCAGCATGAGCTTTGTTGATCATTTCTGTAGCACTAACTAATGCCATTGATAATTCCTCCTACCTTGTTTTATTAAATATCTCTTTTTGAAGAGGTATCGTAATCAATATCATCTGAAGAATCTTCGTCACTAAAGTTACCTTGTGCGTCTTCTTCATCTGGATCGTATTCTTCACGATCTCTATTTCCGATAGCTTCTGCATCCATTTCAGCATAAACATCGTTAATATCCATGTGAACGTTTTCATATTTTTGATTTACTCTTAAGTCCCACTTGTTGTCTTTGACATTAACAAGTCTTCCATCTAAAGAGATATCTGTATAAAAAGATGAGATGCGATCATTTTTTTCAGATTCAGTTAATTCTAATTTTTCAGCAACTTTATCAAATAATTCTGTAAATGATAAAATTGATCCTTCGTTTTTTAAGATGCTGTAAGCTACATCAACCATTGACTCGTTTTTATAATTTTCTTCCATAAATTACCTCACTCAACTAATTATTATAAATTATAATAATTAAAATATCTATTATAATCTAGATAGAACTTCGTCCTTTCCTAGAATATCAATAATGTTAAACATTTCAATGCCATGCATTTGACCAGTTAATTTAATTCTAATAGGCATATATAAATCTTTACCTTTAATTCCTTTTTCACTTTGAATAGATTTAAAGATTGCTTTTACCGAATCCTTATTAATCTCAGTAGTATTTAATAATTTTGCTTTAAACTGTGGTATTACAATTTTTGCACTTTCACTATTAAGAATTGATGTTTCTTCTTCACCAAGTGTGTCTTTTTTAACAACAATATCGTTTAACATAGTAACAATATCTTGTCCAACTTGAATCTCATTTTTGAAAATTAAAGAGATATTTTTTAGAGTATTTTCATCAAAATCCCTGCAGAACTCCACTTTTTTTATAAAAGGAAGGATAAACTCAAAGTATTTCTCGTTGCTTAAGTTCTTGATGTAGGTACTGTTTATCCATAATAATCTCTTGTTGTCAAACATTGATGGAGAAGCACTGAGTCTAGAAGGATCAAATGCTTTGATAGCTTCTTCTTTAGTAAAAATTTCTCTATTGTCTTCGCTAGTCCAGCCTAATAAAACTAAGAAATTGAAGATAGCTTCTGGCAAATAACCTAAGTCTCTATATTGAGACATGAATTGTAAAATGTCATGGTCTCTTTTTGATAATTTTTTGCCATTTGGATTAACAATAATTGTCATATGACCAAACTGAGGAGCTTCCCAATTAAAATATTTATAAATTTGTAATTGTTTTGGAGTATTTGAAAGATGTTCTTCCCCTCTTAAAACATGTGTAATTTCCATTAAATGATCATCGACAACAACTGCAAAATTATATGTTGGGATACCATTGCTTTTCATAATAACAAAATCGCCAATATCACTTGAATTGAATGAAACGTCACCACGTACTAAATCATGAAATTTGAAAGTGACATTATCTTCCATCTTGAGTCTAATTGTTGGTTTTCTTCCTTCAGCAATATATTTTTGTTTTTCTTCTTCGGTTAAATTCAAACAATGTCTGTTATATTTAAATGATTTAATTCCTCTAGACAATTGTTCTTCTTTCATCTCTTCTAATTCTTCTTCAGAACAATAACATTCATATGCATAACCCATTTCGACTAATTTTTGAGCATACATTTTATATAAATCTAGTTTTTCAGTTTGTCTATAAGGAGCATATTTTGGATTTGGTTTTTCTGTAGATTCATCTGGGATGATACCAAGCCAAATTAAATCGTGAAGTTGTGACTCTTCTGCACCTGGAATATTTCTTTCAATATCAGTATCTTCGATTCTAAAAACAAAATCGCCATCATATTTTTTTGCAAATAGGTAATTAAAAAGTGCACTTCTTGCTCCACCAATATGCAAATATCCGGTAGGAGATGGTGCATATCTAACTCTAACTTTTTTATCCATTAACTTTTTCCTCCAATAAAACTACACAATAAGCTTCAATAGCTTTTCCTTCACCAACAGGGCCAACACCTTCATTAGTTCCGGCTTTTATTGACACTTGCTTTTCATCAATTTTCAAATGAGAAGCAACTGATTTTTTAATTAAACTAATATAATTTTTAAGTTTTGGCCTCTCACAAGACACAAAACAATCAATATTTGATATAGAATACCCAAATTCATCAAGTTTTTTCTTACAATCATCAAGAAAATATGTTGAAGAAATATTTTTGTATTTATCATCACTTGGTGGATAAAAAGTACCCAAATCACCAATATTTAAAGCACCAAAAATTGCTTCAACTATTGCATGAATCAGACAATCTCCATCGCTATGTGACTCAAGACCAAAATCGCATGGAATTTGAACGCCACCTAAAACTAGTGGTAGACCTTCTTTTATTACATGAATGTCTTTACTAAAACCAATTCTCATAATTTAAACATTAAATCTGAAGAAGAAAATATCTCCATCTTTTGCAAGATAATCCTTTCCTTCAACTCTAATTTTTCCAGCTTCCTTCAAAGCTCCCTCTGTTTTGTATTCAATAATGTCATCGTAAGTATAAACTTCAGCTTTAATAAAGCCCTTCTTAAAATCAGTATGAATAATTCCAGCACAATCCGGAGCAAGCATACCGTTTTTGAAAGTCCAAGCTCTGACTTCATCTTCACCAACTGTGAAAAATGTGGACAAGTTAAGCAATTTGTAAGCACTTTTGACAAGTTTATCTAAACCACTTGTATCTGTACCTAAAGATTTTAAGAATTCCATTTTTTCTTCTTTTGAATACTTTGACAATTCTGCTTCGATTTCACAACAAACCGCAATTGCTTCTGCATTTTCACTTGCTGCAAATTTTTTCACTCTTTGATAATATTCACAACTATCAAGATCCATCAAATCAGCATCTGAAACATTAGCTACATATATAATTGGTTTTAGAGTTAAAAAATTAAAGTTTTTTGCAATAACTTTTTCATCTTGAGTCATCTCAAGACCTCTAATTGCCTTTCCTTCTTGAAGCAAATTCTTAATTTTATTAAGTAAATTTACCTCAATCATGCTATCTTTATCTTTTGAGATTCTTGCCTTGTTTTCAATTTTCGATAATCTATTAGTTGCAGTATCTAAATCTGCCATAACTAATTCCAAATTTATGATTTCAATATCACGAATTGGGTCAACAGTATTTTCAACATGAATAATTTCGTTACTATCAAAACATCTAACTACTTCGATAATGGCATCAGTCTCTCTAATATGAGATAAAAATTGATTACCTAGGCCTTCGCCTTTGCTTGCGCCCTTAACAAGGCCAGCGATATCACAAAATTCAAAAGTTGTATAAATTGTTTTTCTTGGATGAAACAATTCAACTAGATGATCAACACGTTCATCAGGAACGATAACAGTACCAACATTTGGTTTAATAGTAGCAAATGGATAATTTGCTGCTTCTACATTGCTGTTTGTAATTGCGTTGAATAATGTTGATTTTCCAACGTTTGGAAGTCCTACAATTCCTGCTTTTAAACTCATAATCAATCCTCACAAAACGTTATTTGATTATAAACAAAATCATTTTAAAAATCATTAAAAAGTATATACAAATATACATTAATGTATATTTTCTTGTATATTTGTGT
>JAQXNS010000003.1 GCA_029098125.1 bacterium | reverse complement strand
GTAGTGATTCCTGGAAGAATTGAATTATTGACATAATCAAGATAATGATTGATGTGGAGGATTGATTTAATATTTTCAATACCTTCATCAGTATTTGTATCATATCTTCCATCAATTAAAGCACCAACTGTGAAACCTGTATCAGTGTCATCAGCTTTATCTTTTAAGCCATTGAATTTATCAGATATTTCAATATAGTGTTCTTTATATGTTGGGTTTGTGTACAAAACTTCTTCAATTTTATCGTTATTGTCAGTTTCTGTATTTCCACCAGTGTATTTGATGTTATAAAGTTTTTCGTAAATTGAACGAGCAAATAAAACTTCATAGAATCTGTTGTTTCTCTTATATGAAGATGAATTTGCTTCGCTCCACATTGAAATAACGATTTGTCTATCAATAATCTTTTTGATAGTATTTAATCTTTTTTCAAATTGAGCGATTGTAGGAGCATTTTCATCATCAAGAGTTAATTTATAACCTGTATGACTCCAGTTATTGTATGCTGGATGTTTTTTGATCCATTCATTTTTCTTAGTTTCAGATTCTAATCTGTCATATTCTGAAACGATATTGTAACCAGTTGATGTTTCTTCAACTTTGAATGTACCTAAAACTTGAGCAGCAATTTCACGTGTTAATAATTCTTTAACATCGCTTTTGAAACTATCATTGTCTTTAATTGTTTTATAAATAACATTAAGAGTGTTGTTATCAAGTTCAATAGTAGTGGTTGTTAATGCGTTATCTTTTTCAGGGAATGTAGCACTAATTTTTCCACATCCTGTTGTAAGAAGAGCGACAGAAGCTAAACCAGCTAATAAAACATTTTTTCTTTTCATAATCTAAAACCTCCTATCAGCCTACTTATTGATATTATTGGTAACGTCATAATACTTGCTGTTGTAGCCAGGTTGACCTTGTTTATAAAGTTCTGGATTTCCGAAATCTGTTGCAAGAATTTCTGGAAGGAGCATGTATTTTCTTTCGTTTGTTTGTTTTTTGATTGATTGTGAATAGTTTGTCCAAGAATCTTCCATAGTTTTCCTTGTATCTCTTAAAGATGAAGCTCTATCTTTAGCGATATATTTTTCAACCATGCTTTGAACGTTAACACCGTAAACATCATTTAATTTGATATTTAATGAGTCATTTAACCATTCATATTTGTTGTAATCTTTAACAGTTTCTTTAATTTGATCAGCAATGTTATTTGCTCTTGTTGTGTAGTTAGAAACTGTATCGTCAACAACAGAGTTTGGTCCAATTAATGTTGTTTGGACATAAGTTTTCTTTGGAAGAATCTTTTTGTCATTTTTAACATGTGGGAATGTTGAGACCCATTTTGGATTTCCAGTAGTAGAATCAATACCGTTTTCATCTTTTGGAGTAATTGGAGCATAGTATTCATTCAATGAAGTATAGTATTTTGAATAATCTGCAGCTTGGATGCCAGCATCAGCAGCAGTAGTTTTGTTGAATGAAAGTTCTCCAGTGACATCAAATGCGCTTCTTTCAATGACGATTAAATGGATACCGCCAGAACTTTCTTTGTTTCTGACAACCATAATTGGATTACCATTATTATCGCAAAGAACTTTTTTAGTGACATTAGTGCCATCGATTTTGACAGTAATCTCTTTGAAGTTTGATTTTTGTGTCTCTGATAAACCAGGGAATTGTCTTCCGCTTGTTTTGTAGTGGCCACTTTCTGAAATATCTGTATATACTTCTTTTCCACTGACACCATCAGTACGTTTATTAAACCCACCATCGTTAGTGCCATCTACAGAAGCACTAGATGATGAATTCCAGCTTGCAGCTCCAATTAAGTCTTGAGTAGTGAATGCATCTTCATTAGTAACAAACGCAATATTTCTGTTTTGGAAATATTTATTGAATAAAATGTTACGTGGTAAATAGTCTTCATCACCTTCGTAAACTTTTTCGCCATTATAAGTTGTCTTATCTTTGACGTCATTAATTTCACTGATTACACCATAAGGAATGAATGTAACACCAAAGTTTTTGATTTCTTCTTCAGCATCTTCTGGAATATATAATTTATCTAATTTATTTGAATTTGATTTTCCAATAGTGGTTGCTTCGCTGAAATCATATTCATATGGGTCATTAGTCCTATTAATTTCTAAAAGGACATCATATGTATATGTTCCAAGTTTGAATTCATTAACAAATGATTCTGTTGAACGCATGATGTATTCGCCGCCATTCTTTTTGCCATTGCTTTCATTACCAGGATCATCTGTAAATCTATTAGCAACATCTGAGAATGTATCACCGTTTGCTAAAGCAGTGAATACATTATAAATTTTTTGTGCGTTATCACTTGAAATATGACCATGTGAATAACCATAATCTTGTGAAGCATCATTTTTAATTAAAATATGTCTAACGTGATAAGGAACATATTTTTCAAGATAACCTTCAGAACCGTTAATTAAATTGTATTTTTCTTGTGCAGCTTTTTTAGTTGCATCTGTTTCACTATCAATTGTGTAGCTCTTAAAAGTTTCATAGAATTGATCATTAACAACTTCCTTCATTTGTGTGTAGATGTTGCTAACATACAATAAATGTTCTCTATCAGCAGTAGAAAGATTTTCTTCATCATATCCAAGATTAATTAAATAATCATCCCAAGAAGTTCCATTTTTCTCAGCTGTATCTTTTTCACTTTCAATATAGTTTGAAGTTTTGTCTTCAACTTTTGATTTATAGCTAGCTAATAAGCCACCTTCTTCAAAATTTGCTCTAACAACAACTTCATAAAGAGCATCATAAAATGCCTTTGCATGATCATTTCTGTTTTCGTTAAGGTATTTTTTCATAATATCTTCAGTAGATATTGATGATTCGCCATCATTATAAGTATAAGTGATGACTTTACCTTCTTTGTTTTCAGAAACATCATTACAACTAGAAAGAGAAACTGCAGATAATGCAGCTAAACCTAAACATATAGTTTTGTTTCTTTTTCTCATGTTCGTTTCCTTTCAATAAAAAAATTTTGCTCAATCAAATAGCGAGATTTATTTTATACTATAAGTATAAATAACTCAATACTTTTATTTTCTTTCAGTAAATAAATGCCTATTTTTATCTAGCAAAACGTTTCTAATTTGCTTTTTAAATATTTTTTATTACTTTTTTTGATTTCTTTTATCATATTGTTTAAAATTTCTCGGTTGATAGTTTAATATATTGAGCGGAGATTTTGACTATGAGTAAACTTGTTATTAAAAATTTACACGTAAGTGTTGAAGATAAAGAAATATTAAAGGGTATAAATCTCACCATTGAAGAAGGTGAAATTGTTGCTTTACTTGGCCCAAACGGAAATGGAAAATCAACTTTATTTAACGCAATTATGGGTAATCCAAGATATAAAATCACTGAAGGTTCGATAGAACTCGATGGAAACGATGTGTTAAATATGAAAGTTGATGAAAGAGCAAAAAATGGTTTGTTTTTAGCTTTTCAAAATCCAAGCGAAATTCCTGGTGTAATTTCATCTGATTTTTTAAAGACCGCATTAAATCAAAAATCAGAAAAAAGAATTTCATTAGGGCAATTTTACAAAACATTAGATAAAGCGAGTAAAGAAGTTCAAATACCTTTTGAAATGTTTAATAGAAGTCTCAATGATGGATTTAGTGGTGGCGAAAAGAAAAGAAATGAAATTTTACAAATGTTAGTTCTAAATCCAAAAATTGCAATGCTTGATGAAATCGATAGCGGTTTAGACGTCGATGCAATTAACATCGTTAGCGAATGTATCAAAAAACAATTTGAAGAAAAACACACTGGTTTCATTGTTATTTCACATTACGCTCGTCTTTTTGAATTAATTAAGCCTACAAGAACAGCTGTTATTATAAACGGAAAAGTAGCAATTGAAGGTGGAATTGACCTATACAAACGTATCGATAAAGAAGGATATGAATGGTTAAAAGTCGAGAAAAATATCGATTTTAAAGAAGACGAAAATCTTCAAAAAATTTCACTTGGTGTGTGTGGAGCAAAAAGGTAATTTTTAAAATGATTAATGATATTATTATTGAAAAAAATGGCAATTTTTTACTAGATCTAACAAGTGAAAAAAATCCAATAATTAACGTCAAAAAAAATGTAAATATTACTATCGATTTATTAATAAATGAAGATACAAATTTACTAACTTTTTTTGTTCAAAAATATGCAAAAGTGATGCTCAGAATCTTCTATAAAAACAGTTCTGAAAAATTAGAAATTTTAGCAAATTTAGATGAATTTTCATCATTTGATGCGGTTTTTGCTGATTTTTCAAGAAAAAACACAAGTATTAAAAGTAATGTTATTCTCTATGGTGATGGTGCAAATTCAAGCTTTAAATTTGCTACTTTAGCAAAAGAAAATTCAATCAAAAAATACAACATTTCTTTTGATCATATTGGCAATAAAACTTCATCAAATTTAGAGGGATATTTAGTCTGTGAAAACGAGGCTTTTGTATCAGTAAATGGCATCTCTCACATTGAAAAAAATTCCATAAAATCAAAAGCAAGTCAAAAAATAAAAGGGATACTTTTTGATGAAAAAAGTAAAGCTACAGCTAACCCAATTTTAAAAATTGATTGTGATGATATTGAAGCAAGTCACGCATGCTCAATTGGCAATTTAAATGAAAATCATATCTTCTATTTAATGAGTAGAGGAATAAGCGAAGATGAAGCTAGAAAACTAATTGTTGAAGGATATTTAAATCCAATTTCAGCCTATTTTGATGAACAAAATGCTAATGAAATTAGTGAAAAAATTAAAGGTGAATTATGAGTTTTGATGTAAATAAAATAAGAAAAGATTTTCCAATGCTCGATGGAAATAAACATTCATTTAATGGAAAACCATTGATTTATTTTGATAATGCAGCAACAACTTTCAAGCCATATTCAGTCATTGAAGCATCATCAAATTATTATTTAAATGAATGCGCAAATTCACATCGTGGCGATTACGATTTAGCTTACAAAGTTGATACAAATGTCGATAAAATTCGACAAAAAATTGCTGATTTTATTAACGCTAAAAAAGGTGAAATCGTGTTCACAAGTGGTTGTTCAATGTCAATGAATATCGTTGCTTATGGCTATGGAATTAAATTTTTAACAGAAAACGATGAAATTTTATTAACTGAAGCTGAACACGCATCGAATGTTTTACCTTGGTTTAAGGTAAGCGAAGTTACAAAAGCTAAAATTAATTACATTCCTTTAGATGAAGATGGTCGTTTAACACCTGAGAATTTAAGAAAAGTAATGAATAAAAACGTAAAAGTTGTTAGCGTTGCTCAAATTACAAATGTTCTTGGATTGAAAAACGATATAAAAGAATTATCAAAAATTGCTCACGAATATGGTGCAATTCTTGTTTGTGATGCTGCTCAAAGCATGCCTCACATGAAAATTGATGTAAAAGATTTAGATTGTGATTTCTTAACAGCAAGTGCACATAAAATGTGCGGTCCAACAGGAATTGGAATTTTGTATGGTAAATTTGATTTATTAAAAATCACGGATCCACTTATGACAGGTGGAGGCGATAATGCACGTTTTGATATGTGTGGTAACGTTGCACTTTTAGAAGCACCTGCAAAATTTGAAGCAGGAACTATGAATCTTGCAGGAATTTATGGTTTTGGTGCTGCAGTCGATTATTTAAATTAAATAGGTATGGAAAATATCGAAAAGTACGAAGAAGAATTACACAATTACGCTATTGAAAAATTAGAAAAAAATGAAAATTTAATTATTTACAATAAAAAAGCTGATTCAGGAATCATTACTCTCAACTACAAAGGTGTTTTTGCTCAAGATGAAGCAAGTTATCTAAATTCAAAAGGAATTTGCGTTAGAAGCGGTGAACATTGTGCAAAATTATTAAAAGAAAGATTAAAAGCACCTGGAACAGTTCGTATAAGTTTTTATTTTTACAACACAAAAGAAGAAATTGATGCTTTAGTTGAAGCATTAAAAGATGGAGGTAATTTTTTAGATGCCTATTTCAATTAGCCCAAACATGATGAGAGAAATCATCATGGATCATTATAATAATCCAATTAATAAAAGAACTCCTGAAGATTTAGAAAACTACAAAACCATTAGAATGGATAGCGATTCATGCATTGATGACATTACAATTTATTTAAAAATCGATAATAATGTCATAAAAGAAGCCTGTTTTGATGGTGTTGCTTGTACAATTTCAACAACAAGCACAGATATTTTATGTTCATTAGTTGAAAACAAAACTTTCGAAGAAGCAATGTATATCATCGAGCAATACAAAAATATGATTTATGAAAAAGAATTTGATGAAGAAGCACTTGATGAATTAATTGTTTTTATCAACACTCATAAACAAGCAGCAAGAATTAAATGTGCGACACTTGGTTCAACTGGAATCGAAGAAATTATTAATGAATGTTCGCATCATCACGAGGAATAAATAATGGATAACATTAATAACTTAAAGAAAGATCAAGAATATAAATATGACTTTAAAGATGATGTAGAATCAATTTTTTCAACTGGAAAAGGCTTGAATGAAGATGTTGTTAAAGCAATTTCAAAAGCAAAAAACGAACCTGAGTGGATGCTTGAATATCGTCTAAAAGCATTAAAAATGTTTGAAAAAATGCCATTTCCAAGCTTTGGACCTGATGTTTCAGATTTAGATTTTAATTCTTACACGTATTTTTCACGTTATGTAAAAGGTGATAAAACTAATTGGGAAGAAGTCCCAGAAACAATCAAAAATACGTTCCAAAAATTAGGTATTCCTGAACAAGAGCAAAAATATCTAAGTGGTGCTGCAACCCAATATGAAAGTGAAATGGTCTATCACAATATGCTCAAAGAAGTTGAAGAAAAAGGTGTAATTTTTCTTTCAACAGATATGGCTCTTCAAATGTATCCAGATTTAGTAAGAAAATTTTTCGGAACAGTCATTAATGCTGCAGATAATAAATTTAGTGCCTTAAATAGTGCAGTTTGGAGCGGCGGAAGCTTCATTTATGTACCAAAAGGTGTTCATTTAGACAAACCTTTACAATCATATTTTAGAATAAATAATGAAAAAACTGGTCAATTTGAACGTACACTCATTGTTTGCGATGAAGGAAGTAGCGTCCATTATGTTGAAGGATGTACTGCACCAATTTATTCAAAAGAAAGTTTACATGCAGCAGTTGTCGAAATTGTTGTTTTAAAAGATGCAAAATGCAGATATTCAACAGTTCAAAACTGGTCAAATAATATTGTAAATTTAGTCACAAAAAGAGCTGATGTTTATGAAAATGGACTCATGGAGTGGATTGATGGCAATATAGGAAGCCAAATTAATATGAAATATCCAGCTTGCATACTAAAAGGAGAAGGTGCAAAAGGAATTTGCATTTCAATTGCAGTTGCAGGAAAAGGACAAATTCAAGACGCTGGTGCAAGAATGATTCATTTAGCACCAAATACTACAAGTTCAATTATTTCAAAATCAATCGTTAAAAATGGTGGAATTTCAAATTATCGTGGGACTTGCAGAATTGCAGAAAACGCAATTAATTCTAAAGCTCACGTCGAATGTGACACATTAATTTTAGATTCAATATCAAAATCTGATACTATACCAAAGAATGAATGTAAAAATAATAGTTCATTTTTAGAACACGAAGCCACAGTTTCAAAGATTGATGAAGACAAATTATTTTATTTAATGAGTCGTGGAATTAGTGAAAAAGATGCAATTCAAATGATGATTATGGGCTTTATTGAACCATTTTCACGTGAATTGCCAATGGAATATGCAGTTGAATTAAATCAATTAATCAAATTAGACATGGAAGGAAGTGTAGGTTAATATTCATTTTTTAAAAAAATGATTATATAATTTTGTACTTATGAATAAAGAATTTGACGTTATTGTTGTTGGTGGAGGCCACGCAGGTTGCGAGGCTTCTTTAGCATGTGCAAAAAGAGGCGATAAAACTTTATTAATCACACTAAATTTGAAAATGGCAGCAAATATGCCTTGCAATCCATCAATTGGAGGCAGCGCAAAAGGCATTGTTGTTAGAGAAATCGATGCATTAGGCGGGTCAATGGGCAAAGTTTGCGATAAAGAATATTTGCAAATGAAAATGCTCAACACCAAAAAAGGCCCAGGGGTACAATGTTTAAGAGCTCAAGCAGATAAACTTGGATATCCAAAAAGAATGCAAGATACTTTAATTAATCAAGAAAATTTGACAATTTTAGAAGGTGAAGTCAAATCAATTTTGCATGATGAAAATAAGGTCATTGGTGTTGTTACAGAAAATAATGAAAAAATTTTCACAAAAGCCATTGTTTTAGCAACTGGAACATATATGAACAGTGAAATTTTAAGAGGTCACACTAAATATAGTGGAGGACCAGATGGAGAAAAACCTTCAGTTGGTTTAAGCGATTGCTTAAAAGAAATGGGCATCAAAATTCAAAGATTAAAAACAGGAACTCCTCAAAGAATTGCAAAAGAATCAATAGATTATTCAAAAGCAATAATTCAATATGGAAATGTTGAAGATCAAGCTTTCAGTTATGAAACTCATTCATTTATTAAAATTGAAGACCAAATCCCATGTTATTTAATTTATACAACTCCTGAAACTCACAAAATTATCAATGAACATTTATTAGATAGTGCGATGTATGGAGGTATGGTTCATGGCGTTGGACCAAGATATTGTCCTTCGATTGAAGACAAAATTGTTCGTTTTTCTGATAAACCAAGACATCAATTATTTTTAGAACCAGAAAGTTATTCAACAAATTCAATATATCTACAAGGATTTTCAACTTCGATGCCAGAAAATGTGCAAGATTTGATGGTTCATTCTTTACCAGGTCTTGAAAATGCAAAAATTCTAAAATATGCTTACGCAATCGAGTATGATGCACTTGAAAGTGATGAATTTAATGAATATTTGATGGTTAAAAAATGGCCAGGACTTTTTATTAGCGGTCAAATTTGTGGAACAAGTGGCTACGAAGAGGCTGCAGGTTTAGGTTTAATGGCAGGAATTAACGCTTCATTATATGCTAGAAACGAAAAACCATTCATTTTAAAGCGTGATGAAGCATATATTGGCGTCATGATTGACGATTTAATCACAAAAGGAACAAAAGAACCTTATCGACTTTTGAGTAGTCGAGCAGAATATCGTTTACTTTTAAGAAGTGATAATGCTGATTTAAGACTTACTGAATATGGTCATCAACTTGGTTTAATTGACGATTCAAGATATAACGAGTTTATTCATAAAAAAGAAACAATTGAGAAAATAATCAAAAAATTAGACAAGATTTATTTTGGTGAAACAAGCAAAATTAATGAATATTTGACTCAAATTGGCTATGAACCACTTTCAAGTGGCGTATCTGCAAAAGATTTATTAAAAAGAAATGGTGTTTCTTATTCAAAAATGAAAGAATATTTATCTTTTGATGAAGATTTAACACTTGATAATTTAGGTGATTTTGAACTTGAAGTTATGGTCAAATATGAAGGTTATATTGAAAGTGAAAGAAAAGAAGCGATCAAATTTAACAAACTTGAAAGCGTAAAACTTGACACTGACGTTGACTATATGAAAATCGATGGTTTAAGAATTGAAGCAAGGCAAAAACTAAATGCAGTAAAACCATCAACTTTAGGACAAGCAAGTCGAATTAGTGGTGTAAATCCAAGCGATATTTCAGTTTTAATCTTGAATTTAAAAAAGGAAAAAAGATTATGATTGAACTTTTAGAATCTTATCCTTTTATAAAAATTGACGAAAATCAGAAAAATCAGTTAGTTTCTTACATGGAATTAACCTTAAAAGCAAATGAATCTTTTAATTTGACTGCAAATGACACAAAAGAATCATTTATGATTAAAAATATAATTGATTCACTTTTAATTGTTAAAAATTTAGATTTAGATGGAAAAAATATCTTAGATTTAGGTAGTGGAGCTGGTTTACCTGGAATTCCACTTGCAATTTATTATAAAAATACCAATTTCACTCTTCTTGAACCTCTAACAAAAAGAGCAAATTTTTTAAAAGAAATAGCTCAAAAATTAGGATTAAAAAATGTAAATGTTGTTAATGATAGAGCTGAAATTTTCATTAAAAACGCAAGAGAATCCTTTGATTTTGTTACTTCTAGGGCCGTTTCTCGTTTAAATATTCTTCTAGAATTATCAATTCCTTTTCTAAAAGTTGGCGGAAAATTAATTGCTTATAAAGGTATTAATTACCAAGAAGAAATAAATGAAAGTAAAAATGCATTAGATTTACTTTCTTCAAAAATTATTGCAATTGAAGAAGAAAATCTCGTTCAAATTAACGAAAAAAGATATAATATTTTTATTCAAAAAAACCAAAAAACAAGCCAAAAATATCCAAGAGAATATCGTTTAATCAAAAAGAAAGCTTTGTAATATGTCAAAAATCATATCAATCGTAAATCAAAAAGGCGGTGTCGGAAAAACAACAACCGCTATAAATTTAAGTGCAGCTTTATCAACCTTTGGTAAAAAGGTTCTTTTAATCGATCTTGATTCTCAAGGAAATTCATCCAGAGGTTATGGAATTGATATTACAATATTAAATCGAACAATTTTTGATGTTTTAATTGGCAATTGTACAATAAATCAATCTATTAAAAAAACAACAATACCACATGTTGATATCATTCCATCAAATCTAAAACTATCTAATTTAGAAAGTGAAATTAACAAAAAATCACTTGATCCATTACATTTATTAAGTTCGAAAATCAAAGAAATCAAAGGCAATTATGATTTTGTTCTTATAGATTGCCCTCCAAGTTTAGGAATAATTTCTTTAAATGCATTAATTGCATCAAATAGTGCACTTGTTCCTGTTCAATGTGAATATTTTGCAATGGAAGGTTTGGCACAAGTTATTTCAACTATCAACAGAGTTCAAACAAATTACAATAAAAATTTAAAAATTGAAGGGTTTTTACTTACAATGCTTGAAAGTAGGTCGAAATTAGGACTTGAAGTTATCGAACAAGTTCGTGGATTGTTTAGAGAATCGACTTATAATGTTGTAATTCCAAGAAATGTTTCCATTAGTGAAGCGAGTGCTATGGGCGTTCCTGTATTAAAATACAAACCAACAAGCGCTGGTTCTCAAGCTTATCTTCAATTAGGTAGAGAGGTAATTGACGCAAATGAGTGAACAAAAGTTCTTAAAAAACGATCTTAAAACTCTCGTTGAAAAGTTTTCTAAAGACGATGTAATCACCTCAATTGAGAAGAACTATCAAAAAGATAAAGTTATATTTGTTCATGCAAATGATATTGTTGATAACAAAACAATTAAACCAGCAAAAGTTGACACAAAAACTATCGAAAATATTGAAAAAAGTATCGTAAATCATGGTTTATACAATCCATTGATTGTTAGAAAAGCAAAAAACAACAAATATGAAATAATTATTGGAAGAAAAAGATGGATTGCATGTAAAAAAATTAATTTTTCAAACATTCCTATTATTGTCAGTGAATATGATGATCAAGAAACATTGCTAATTTTACTTTGTGATTCAAGAGAAAATAAAAATTTTAATCCGATAGAAGTTGCATTAATAATTAACGAATTAAAAACAAAGTTTAATTACAAAAATAATGATATTTGTGAAATTTTGCATCAATCACCTTCGCAAATTTCAAATTATTTATCTTTATTATCTTTACCAAAATCAATTATTCAAAAAGTATCAACAAATAGACTTTCATTTGGCCACGCAAAAGCATTAACGCATCTAAAAAGCGAAAAAGATGTAATAACAGTAGCTAAAAAAATAGATGATTTTAGATTAAGTGTTAGAGAAGCTGAAGATTTAGTCTATTCATTAAAAGATAAAAACATTAAATACACAAAAAATTATGTTTTAAAACAAAAAGATAACACAATTATAGTTCAAATCAACAAAAAAGAAGATAGCGATAAAATTTATAGAAAAATTAACGAACTACTTAAAAATAGTTTTAAAAAACTTTAATTATCAATATATCTGATTTATAATTAATTCGCTTCAGGGAAGGTGAAATTCCTTATTGGCGGTAAACCCCGCGAAATCTTATGATTCGAATTAGTGAAATTCTAATGGCAACAGTTATAGTCTGGATGGAAGAAGTGAATTCTTTTTTTGGACCTGAAGTAATTGGAGGTCCTTTTTTTATGAAACGTAAGGTAATTAATTACATTACACAAACCGCTATTTTTGGTGGTTTAGCCGCAATTTTATATTGCGTTCCTGGTCTACAATTTAAAGTTCCATTTGTAGCACCAGGCTTTATGGAAATTCATTTAGATGAAATTCCAATCCTAATTTCAGGTTTTGCCTATGGTCCGTTGTTAGGAATATTTGAAATATTATTACGTACTTTGATCAAATTACCAATGACAAGCACAATGTGCGTTGGTGAACTTGGAGACATGATGTATTCATTTGCCCTTATTATTCCAGCATCATATATCTATACAAAAAATCGTACATTTAAAGGTGCGATTATTGGTTTAAGTATTGGTTTAATAGCTAATCTATTCTTCACAAGTATTGTTAATTTATACACAATTTTCCCATTATATAAAATAATTTTGAGTATGCCAGATGGTGCGATTGCTGGTGCTTTTGATGCTATTTATAAGATGGGAATAGTGGCGGATAATGATGCTAGAATTGCTTTATTACTCTTACCATTTAATTTAATTAGAAATGGGATTGTTATTGCAACAACAATGGTTTGTTATAAGCCTCTTCGTTTTTTGCTTGAAAGAATCGGAAGTAAATTTGATAAAAACAAAGAAAAAATAGATCAAGATCAAAATCAAGAATAGTAGCAAACCTACTAGAAATGTACTAGAAACCTACTAGAAATGTACTAGAAAACTACTAGAAATGTACTAGAAAACTACTAATAAACAACTTTTAACAATAGATTTAAAAATTTAGCGTTAAAAAGAAAATAATAAAAAAATGGTTGTATTATCTAACATTACAACCATTTTTTTAATTCAAAATTTTTATGAAATTATTGTTCAATTGCACCAGCTGGACAATTGCCAATAGCTTCGTCAACTAATGATTCATCGATATCGCCGATTACTCTAGCTTTACCTTCATCATCAAATTCGAAAGCTTCTGGATAAGAACCAACGCAAAGACCACAACCAATGCATGCTTCGCTGTTAACTTTTAATCTAACTGCCATGTTGTTTACCTCCATCAATTAAAGTATAACAACAAAAATAATCTTTACAAATAAAAAATTTTGAAATTCCATATTTTTGTTTTTCAAAAACATACGGATACTTCATTTCTTTTATTTATAAATAAAAAATCGACAAAACCATTATTTTTTTTGATTAATTTTATTTAAATCTGTAATTAAATAGTTTATAATACAAGCGTTAAAATTCTTAAGGAGGAATTTATAGATTATGGCATTAAAAGTTGCTATTAATGGATTCGGAAGAATCGGACGTCTTGCATTCAGACGTTGTACAGACACAGGTATCGAAGTTGTCGCAATTAACGATTTAGTCGATGCAAAAACATTAGCTTATTTATTAAAATATGACACAGCTCACGGCAGATGGAACGAAGACAAAATCGGATACAATGAAGCTACAAATAGCTTAGTTTTCGATGGAAAAGAAATTCCAGTTTTAGGACAACCTGATCCAACAAAATTAAATTGGAAAGATTACGGTGCTGAAATTGTACTTGAATGTACAGGTAGATTTAAAGGAAAAGCTGATGCATCAGTTCATATGACATATGGTGGTGCTAAAGGTGTTGTTATTTCAGCTCCAAGTGATAAAGAAACTCCAACATTCGTTTATGGTGTTAACAGCGATTCTTTGACAAAAGAAGATACAATCATTTCAGGTGCTTCATGTACAACAAACTGTTTAGGTCCTGTTTGTAAAGTTCTCGAAGAAAAATTCGGAATCGATGCAGGCTACATGACAACAGTTCACGCATATACAAATGATCAAACTACACTCGATCTTGCTAAAAAAGGCAATTTAAGAAGAGGTAGAGCAGCTGCAGGAAACATTGTTCCTACATCAACAGGTGCTGCTAAAGCTATCAATCTTGTTATTCCAAGTTTAAAAGGAAGAATGCAAGGTGGTGCTATCAGAGTTCCAGTTTTTGATGGTTCACTCGTTGACTTAAGCTTAAAATTAAAGAAAGAAGTCACAGTTGAAGAAATCAATGCTGCTATGAAAGAAGCAAGCGAAACATACTTAAAAGATGTTTTAGCTTATACAGAAGATGAAATCGTTTCAAGCGATATCTTAGGTGAAACTCATGGTTCAATCTTTGATGCAACAGGAACAAAAGTCTTCACTTCACCAGATGGAACACAACTTGTTAAAGTCATTTCATGGTATGACAATGAATATTCATACACATGTCAAATGATTAGACTTGTTGCTCACATGGGAAAAGTTTTAGGTCTTTAATTAAGTAATTAAAATCGAGCTCATGGGTTAGCCTATGGGCTCTTTTTATTAAATAGGAGTAAAAAATGCATACAATTGATGAATTAAAGGGAATTAATGGTAAAAAAATTCTTGTTAGAGTTGATTTCAATGTCCCATTAAAAGGCGAAGAAGTTAGAGATGATAACAGAGTTGTCGCAGCTTTACCTACAATCAGAAAATTATTAAGCGAAGGTGCTGCATTAGTCTTAATGTCACATTTAGGTAAAATTAAATGGGGTAAAGTTGATGATGCAGAAATCGAAAAACAAAAAGCTAAAAATAATATGGCTTTTGTCTACCCAGTTTTAGCTAAACATTTAGAAGGTGTAACAGTTAAATTTGTTAACGCTACACATGGCGAAGAATTAAAAAATGCTATCGCTGAATTAAAAGCTGGTGAAGTTTTACTTGTTCAAAACACAAGATATGAAAAAGGCGAAAGCAAAAATAGCAAAGAATTATCAGCAGAATGGGCAAGTTATGTTGACGGATTCGTAATGGATGCTTTCGGAAGTGCTCATAGAGCTCACGCTTCAACATATGGTGTTCCAGAAATCTTAAAAGCTGAAGGAAAACCAGTCGCATTAGGTTATTTAATGGAAAAAGAAGTTAAAAACTTAGGCGCATGTGTTAAAGGCGATGTCCATCCATATATTGCAATTCTTGGTGGATTCAAAGTAAGTGATAAAATCAAAGTTATCGACAGTTTACTCGGTAAATGTGACAAAATTTTAATCGGTGGAGCTATGGCTTACACATTTATCAAAGCTCTTGGTGGAAGTGTTCCATCATGTCCAGTTGAAGATGATCAATTAGAATACGCAAGAAAATGCTACGAAAGTGGTAAAATTGTTCTTCCAGTTGATAATATCGCAGCTAATGGCTTTGATAATTACACAAAAATCGTCACAATTTCTGATAATAAAGTCATACCTGAAGGTTATGAAGGCTTAGATATTGGACCAAAAACAGCTGAAATCTTTGCTAATGAAATCGCAAAAGCTAAATTAATCTTCTGGAATGGACCAATGGGCGTTTTTGAAGATGATAACTTCCAAGCAGGTACAAAAGCTGTTTGTAAAGCAATCACAGAAAACAAAGAAGCTTTCTCAGTTATCGGTGGTGGAGATAGCGCAGCTGCTGCAAAACAATTTGGATACGCAGATAAATTCTCACACGTATCAACAGGTGGTGGTGCATCACTCGAAATGATTGAAAATGATGGTCACTTACCAGGAATCGATGTCATTGGATAATTAAAATGAGAAGAAAATTATTACTTGGCAACTGGAAAATGAACAAAACTCCAACAGAAGCTGTTGAGTTTGCAAAAGAAGCTAAAGAACTTGGTAAACTTGCACGTTCAAATAAAGTTGATATGGGTGTTTGTGTACCTGCAGTTGATTTAGCTCCAGTTAAAAAGATTTTAAAAAATACTTTAATTGTTGGTGCTGAAAATTGCCATTATGAAGAAAAAGGTGCATATACTGGCGAAATTTCAATTCCAATGTTAAAAGATTTAAACATTGATTGGGTTATCATTGGTCATAGCGAAAGAAGAACTTATGACAATGAAACAAGTGAAAAATGTAACAAAAAAATCTTAGCTCTTTTAAAAAATAATATGGTCCCAGTTTATTGCTGTGGAGAATCATTAGAAACATTTGAAAATAACGGAACAAGAGAATTTGTTAAAGAACAAATTATCACTGGATTAAAAGATGTTTCAAAAGAAGATGCTATGAAAGTTGTAATTGCTTACGAACCAATCTGGGCAATTGGAACTGGAAAAAATGCTTCTACAGAAATTGCTGAAGATGTTTGTGGCTATATCCGTAAAGTTTTAAGAGACATTTATGGAGCAAAAGTCGCTAATAAAATCAGAATTTTATACGGTGGAAGTGTCAAGCCAAATTCAGTTAAAGCATATTTATCACAAAAAGATATTGATGGTGCTTTAGTTGGTGGTGCTTCATTAGATGTCAATTCTTACAAAGAATTATTAACATCATACATCTATTAATTTATATGCTCTAAAAATAGTGGAATCATAAGATTTCACTATTTTTTATTACAAATTTTCACTATTATCCTTATAATATATAGAAAGGAGGTAACTTCATGGAAAATGCTTATAGACCAAGTGATTTAGTTTTTAATGGTGATCGAGTAACTAGATTCGGATTTTATAGTAAAGTTTTCTTATATTTTGGCCTTGGGATTTTACTTACAGCAGGCACAACAATTTTAATGTCTGTAATTTTCAACTCGATTTGGCCAATGTATACCTTAGATGGCAAAGAAATCGTTCAAAATGCAACATCGGCAATGACTTATTATGTTTTAACTACAGTTAGTTCGATTCTGCTTATCGCACTTTCGCTTGTTATTACATTTACTTCATTAAGAGGCAGAGGAAGTATAAAAATTCCTTATATTTTATATTCGATTTGTATGGGAATCATGCTTTCAACGATTTCATTTTACATTTCGAACATGTACATTATCGGTCTTGCTTTATTTGTAACAGCAGTTTTATTTTTATCAATGTGTGCAATTGGTTATATTACACATCAAAAAATCAATATTTTTGCTAGAGTTGCATTTGCTTTACTAATTTGTGTTGGAATTCTATGCTTAGTTAATTTCGTTATTTTACCATTCGCATTATTTGGCGGTAATTATGAATTAGCTAACGCCTACATGTGGATTTATTGGATTGTTGAGATTGGATTACTTGCACTTTTCTTAATTTATACAGTTATTGACATGGCAAGAATTAGAAGAGTTGCAGAAAATGGTGGTGGAAATGATAATTTAGCATTATTCTTTGCTATGAATTTATATTTAGATTTCATCAACATTTTCATATATGTCTTACGTTTTTTAATCGTATTAGTTTCAAATAAAGATAATTAATCAAAATTAAACACTTTAATTTAAAAACAGGAAGAAATAAGTCTTCCTGTTTTTTAAATTTTAAATCATTTTTTCTTTCCATAAAGCTTTTTTGCTTCACGAATATTTTTTGTTTTAAAAGTATTTTGTTCTTTTTTATATTGTTCATTTAAAAATTTTTCATAAGACGATGTTGCATTTTCATTTGGTATAAAGAATTTTTTATTTTTGATAATTTCTGGCAAATATTGAAGATGTGGCCAAACATTCATTTCATCATATGGATATCGATCTTCCTCTTGAACATTTACAGGTGTAAATTTTAAATAATCTAACACATCAAGTGGCATATCTTTTGTTTCTTCAAAAGCTCTTTCCATCGCTAAACACGCAGCTTTTGATTTTGGAGAAAGTGCTAAATCAACAATTGCAACAGAAAGAGGGATAATTGCTTCTGGTAAACCAACTTCATATGCGCTTTCAATTGCAATTTTAGTTCTTAAACATGCTTGTGGATTAGCAATTCCAATGTCTTCATAAGCTGTAACTAATAATCTTCTTGTTAAAGAATCGAGATCGCCAGCACTTAAAAGTCTTGATGCATAATAAATTGCAGCATTAACATCGCCACCCCTAATTGATTTTTGCATCGCACTTACAGCGTCATAATGCCCATCATCATTATCATCAAGAGAAGAATTTGGAACACGAATAATTTCTTTTACATTTGATAAATTTACTTTTTTATTTTTAAAATTTATTGAGACAATTTCAAGGTAGTTCAAAGAATAACGAAAATCTCCATTGCTTTGTTTTGCAATGTAAAGTAAAGCTTCGTCATCAATATCTAATTTATTATTTAAGCCATTTGGAGAAGAAATTGCTTTTTTTAACCCAAATACGAGCTGTTCATTGCTTAATTTTTTAACTTCAAGAAGGTGCAAACGAGACCTAATTGCTTTATTTATTGAAATATATGGATTTGCAGTAGTTGCACCAATTAAATAAATTGTTCCATTTTCAACTGCAGGAAGTAAAATATCTTGTTTATCTTTGTTCAATCGATGAATTTCATCAATAATTAGAATAAAACATTCATAATTTTTTGCTTCATCAATGGCATCAACGATTTCTTTTTTATTTGAAGTAACTGCATTAATTAATTTATATTTTGCGTGTAAAGAATTTACATAGCATTCAGCAATTGTAGTTTTTCCTGTTCCAGGCTCGCCAAAAAGAATGAAGGAAACTGGAATTTTTTCTTCGATACTTCTTCTTAAAAATCCATTTTCTCCAACTAAATGTTCTTGACCAATTATGTCTTCAATTAATTTTGGTCTCATCCTAAAAGCAAGAGGTTTAAGCATAGTTTGATTATACACATTTTGCAGTATTTTTTGTATAATTATCATTATGAAAATTGTATTGCAAGTTGTTAAAAACGCCAGTGTAACTATTGAAGAAAAATTATATTCTTCAATTGAAAAAGGTTATCTATTGTTAGTAAGTTTTAAAGAGGGCGATAATGAAGAAATTGCTGAAAAAATGGCCCAAAAAATAGTAAAACTTAGAGTATTTTTAGATGAAAACGGAAAAACTAATCTTTCATTAGCTGATGTTAATGGATCAATTTTAAGCGTTTCACAGTTTACAATTTATGCTGATTTGCACAAAGGAAATCGTCCAAGTTATGTTACATGTTTAAAAGGAGAACTTGCTAGCCCTTTATACGATTATTTTAATTCCTGCCTCAAAAAACTAAATGTTGAAACAAAAACGGGCGTTTTTGGAGCAGATATGAAGGTAAATTTAGTCAATGATGGACCATATACTTTGGTTTTAGATAGTGATGAATTAGGTTTTTAGTATGAAAGTAATGGTTGGTTTAAGTGGCGGAGTTGATAGCGCAGTCGCTGCTTATTTATTAAAAGAAGCTGGACATGAAGTAATTTGCTGTTTCATGAGAAACTGGGATGCACTTGCAAATAATGATTATCTTGGAAATCCTACAATCAATGACAATATGTGTCCACAAGAAAAAGATTATCAAGACGCAGTTGAAGTTGCAAAAAAATTAGAGCTTCCTTTGCTACGAGTTGATTATGTAAAAGAATATTGGGATAATGTTTTTACCTATTTTTTAAACGAATATCAAAAGGGAAGAACACCAAATCCAGACATTTTTTGCAATAAATACATAAAATTCGGTCCTTTTTTAGATTATGCAAGAAAACAAGGTTGCGACATGATTGCAATGGGACATTATGCAAAAAAGATCGAAAAAGACGGAAAATCATATCTTTTTAAAGCAAAAGATACCAATAAAGATCAATCGTATTTTTTATCTCAAATTTCTCAAGATCAATTAGCTTCTTGCTTGTTTCCACTTGGAGATATCGATAAAAGCGAAGTTAGAAAAATTGCACACAAATTAAACCTTACAAGTGTTCAAGATAAAAAAGACTCAACAGGTGTTTGTTTTATTGGTGAAAGAAATTTTAAAGAGTTTTTGAAAAATTATTTACCAGCAAATAAAGGAAAAATTGTTGATATTAAAACAAAAAAAGTTATTGGTGAGCATGAAGGAGTAATGTATTATACACTTGGACAAAGAAAAGGGCTTGGAATTGGTGGAATTCCTGGACTTCCAACTCAAGGCTGGTTTGTTTGCAAAAAAGACATTAAAAAGAACATTTTATATGTTGCAAGTGGTAAAGAAGATGAACATCTTTTCACTGATTCTTGCATTATTGATACTTTAAATTTTTATAATGAAAGACCAGAAAATGGAACTCATCTCAATGTAAAATTTAGATATAGACAAAAAGATCAAGGTGTAACTTTTTATAATTTAGAAGATGGAAGAGTTAAATTAATTTTTGATGAACCATATAAAGCTGTCACACCTGGTCAAGCTTGTGTATTTTATGATGGTGATATGTGTTTAGGTGGAGGAATAATTGATTCAACTTATTTAAAAAATAAGTTAATTAACTAGAAAAAAGTCGAATTAATTCCTATATTTCTTGCTTTATATTTTCTAAAATTCTATAATTTTGCTTGGAAAAAAGATATCGATTCTTTTTTAGAGAGATGCTACTAGGTGAAAGGCATTAAAGATGAAATATTGAGCCATTCCAAATTAAAAAGGTTAACAGCCCGTTTAACGCGTTAAGTTAATAAATTAAGTGCTTGAATAAGAATTAGGATGGTACCGCGATAGATTTGTCGTTCCTAGGATGTTTTTTCTAGGAATTTTTTATTTTTTAGGAGGATATTTATGAAACATATGACTTCAGAAGAAATTCGTAATACTTGGTTAAACTTTTTTAAAGAAAGAGGACATGCAATCGAACCAGGTGCAAGTTTAATTCCACATAATGATCCAAGTTTGCTTTGGATAAATGCTGGTGTTGCTGCACTTAAAAAATATTTTGATGGTAGTGAAATTCCAACATGTAAAAGAATTACAAATGTTCAAAAATGTATTAGAACAAATGATATTGAAAATGTTGGAAAAACAGCACGTCATCATACCTTCTTTGAAATGCTTGGAAATTTCTCAATTGGTGATTATTTTAGAAACGAAGTTGTCCCATGGGCATACGAAATTTTAACAAGCGAAAAATATTTTGGCCTTGATAAAGAAAAATTATATGTTACATATCATCCACAAGATAACGAAACAAGAAATTTATGGATAAAATCTGGCCTTGATGCAACACATTTAATTCCTCTTGCTGGAAATTATTGGCAAATCGGTGAAGGCCCATGTGGACCAAACACAGAAGTATTTTTTGATAGAGGAGAAAAATATGATCCTGAAAATATTGGTATCGATTTATTAAAAAATGATATTGAAAATGATAGATATATTGAAATTTGGGGCATTGTTTTCTCTCAATATAACGCTGTAAATGGTGTAAAAAGAGAAGATTATAAAGAATTACCTCATAAAAATATCGATACTGGCGCTGGTCTTGAAAGAATTTGCTGCGTTTTACAAGAAACTGAAACAAATTTTGAAACAGATTTATTCATGCCAATCATTAAATCAACAATGGAAATTGCAAAAAAACCATATGAAGATGAATATTTAATGCCATATAGAGTTATTGCTGACCATATTAGAACATGTACATTTGCTTTAGCTGATGGAGAAACATTCTCAAACGAAGGTAGAGGATATGTTTTAAGAAGACTTTTAAGAAGAGCAATGAGATATGCTCAAAAATTAGGTCTTTATGAACCATTTTTATATAAATTAGTCGATACAGTTTGCGATGTAATGAAATGTTACTACCCATATTTATTAGAAAGAAAAGAATTCGTTAAGAAAATTATCGAAAACGAAGAGAAAAAATTCATCAAAACTTTAAACAGTGGTGAAGCAATTTTAACAACAATGATTGAAGGGAAAAATGAATTAAGCGGTGAAGATGCATTCAAACTATATGATACATATGGTTTCCCAATCGAACTCACAAAAGAAATTTGCTTAGATTCAAATGTTAATGTTGATATCGCAAAATTTGAAGAATGTTTAAATAAGCAAAAAGAATTAGCAAGAGCTTCCAGAAAAAATATTGAATCTTTTAATAAACAATCAAAAGATTTACTTGAATTCGATAAACCAAGTGAATATACATATTCATCTGAAAAAATCACATCAAAAGTTATTGGATTATTCAAAAATGGCGTAAAAGTTGATCAAATTGACGATGAAGGTGATGTCGTTTTTGAAACTACAAACTTCTACGCTGAAATGGGCGGTCAAGTTGCAGATACTGGTTATATTGAAAACGAAAATTCAAGAGCAAATGTCATTAATGTTTCAAAATGTCCAAATAAAGAACATTTACATCATGTAAAAGTTTTATATGGTTCAATTAAAGAAAATGATGAATTTAGCTTAAATGTTGATATTGATCGTCATTTTGCAATTGAAAAGAATCATAGCGCAACACATTTATTACAAAGTGCTTTAATTAAAGTTCTTGGCGATGAATGTAAGCAAAAAGGAAGTTTTGTAAATGAAAATTATTTACGTTTTGACTTCTCATTCTTAAGAAAAATCGATGAAAAAGAATTAAAAGAGATCGAAAAAATCGTAAATGAATTCATTGCAAAAGGAATTGAAGAAAAAACACTTGTTTTACCAATTGAAGAAGCTAAAAAAACTGGTGCAATTTGCTTATTTGATGAAAAATATGGCGATGTAATTAGAGTCGTAACATTTGGTGATGTAAGTAAAGAATTCTGTGGCGGTACTCACGTCAAAAATACAAGCTCAATCGGTCTATTTAAAATTACAAGCGAAAGCAGTATTGCGAGTGGAGTAAGAAGAATTGAAGCAAAAACTGGTTTTGGCGCATATGAATACACTACAAGCAAAGAAAATATTTTAAAAGAAACAAAACAAATTGTTGATGCAAAGCAAGATAAAGATATTGCTATTAAAGTTTCTCAATTAGATCAAAAGAATGTTTTGTTAACCACGAGAGTTTTAAATTTATTAAATGAAATCGCTGAATTGAAATCTGAAGCATTAATTTCTAGCATTAAAGAAAACGGCTATGTCATTAAATATTTTGATGATTTAAATAGACAAGGATTATTAGCAATTAATGATTCAATTAAAGCAAGATTAGATGATTATCAAATGATTTTAGTATGCAAAGACGATGGTAAATATCCAGTTTTAGTATCAATTAGTAAATCTAATGTATTAAAGGGTAAAAAGGCTAACGATATATTAAAAGCAGCTGCTAAAATTTGTGGTGGAAACGGTGGCGGAAGAGTTGATTATGCTCAAGGTAGTTTCCACGACATTTCTAAATTAGAAGAATTAAAGGAATTATTTAATTAATGGAACGATTTGTTGGATTAGATTTGGGGACAAAAAGTCTAGGAATTGCAACTTCTGATTCTTTAGGCATTGTTCATCCACGCGAAAATTTCAATTTTGAGAAAAATAACTACAAAAAAGCAAGAGAACATCTCATCGATTTTCTAGAAATTGAGAATATTACCAACATCGTTATCGGTCTTCCAATTCGTTTAGAAGGTTTTGAAGGAGATCGTTGTGAATCAGTTAGAAGATTTATTTCCGATATTTTAATTAAAAAACCAAATTTAAAAGTATTTTATATCGATGAATCTTATTCAACAATTGAAGCGCGAACAAGACTTCGTGAAGAAGGTGTTAAAGAAGAAAAAATAAAAAAAATCATCGATATGATGAGTGCAGTCGTTATTTTAGAAGATTTTTTAAGGAGTAGAGAAAATGGAACCTATAAGGGATGATCAAATCGTAATTTATGATGAAGATGGAAAAGAATTTTTAATGAATATTCTTTTTACATACGAAAACGAAGAAAGAAACGCTGAATATGTCTTTGTTTACGACGAAGCACAACCAGATGACGTTTATGTAATGCGTTATAATGAAGATAATGAGCTTTTTGAAGTCACTGACGAAGAAGAACTCAAAGAAGCAAGTGAAGTTTTAGAAGCATATAACGAAGATCCAACAATTCAAGAAGTTAAAAATAGCATTTAAATATCTTAAAATTGTGATATAATTTTTTAGCACGAAAGAAAGGAATAAAAAAATGGCAACAGGTAGAGAAATATATTTAACACAAGAAGGTCTTGATGACATTAAAAAACAATATAGACAATTAGTTGACGTTGAAAGAGTTGAAGTTATTGAACAATTGCAAGCAGCTCGTGCAATGGGCGACTTAAGTGAAAATGCTGACTATGACTCAGCTAGAAATAGACAAGCTGAAATTGAAGGTAAAATCGCTGAACTTGAAAACATTATTGCAAATGCAGTTGTTGTTGAATCAAATAAACAATCAAAAACAATTGGTATTTCAAACATTATTAGAATTTTAGATTTATCAGAAAATGAAGAATATACAGTAAAAATTGTTTCTTCAATTGAAAGTGATCCTTTATCAGATCCTTCTTTAATGAAGATTAGCAATGTTTGCCCATTAGGTGAAGCATTAATTAATGCAAAATTAAATGATGTTGTCACTGTAAAAACAGCAAAACCATATCAAGTTAAAGTTCTTGAAATTAAATAATTTTTAAAAAATTTCAAAATTTTTTAAAAAAATTAATTTTAACTCCTTTTATTTATGTGAAAGGAGTTTTTTTATGTTGAAAATCATATTAGGTGTAGTTATTGCTACATTGATTGGCGTAGTCGCGTTTGCTTTTGTTCCAAAAATTGCAAATGCAAATCAAACACCAACACAAATTGTCGAAGATGCTAATAAATTAACGATTAGCATCACGGGTGAAGTTGTTAAACCAGGAAATTACATATTAGAAGAAGGTTCAACACTTCAAGACCTGCTTGATAAAGCTGGAGGTGCTAATAATAATGCAGATTCAAGAGCATATTATTTAGATTTAGAAGTAATAGCAAATGAAGAATATTATATTCCTCCAAAATATGATGCAAAAGATGTTTGTAGTGAATCTCCAATTGAAAAAGTCAATATTAATGACGCAGATAAAGATTCTTTAATGCAAATTTCAGGATTTGGCGATGCTGTAAGTACACAATTAATCACCTATAGAAATGATAATGGTGTTTTTAGAAGACTCGAAGACATCAAAAAAGTCAATGGTATAGGCAATGCAACATTCGAAAAAGTGAAAAATTATATATATTTGCATGAATAAACATTATGTGGTTATTAACCATTCTTTTTTTGATTATCTCTTCATATACTATTTTTGATAAAAATTTATACTTTTTAGGTGTAATCCTTTTCTCTCTTTCCATTTTTTTATTAAAAGAGCATGATTTTTCAAAAAAGAAGGTTCTAATAGCCATATCAATATTTATTATTGGCTGCATTTATAAAAACATTCACATTCAATCACCTTTTAATGGAGGGACTTTGACAGGAATTGTTATTAAAAGTTCCTCCAATTATATAATAGTTTTTGATGGACTGGAGCGTTTTTATGTCCCTCTTGAAAATAATACAATAAATATCTTTTCAATAGTTCAAATTGATGGTAGCAAGCCATCATTTTTTTCTTCTAATGTAAAATACGAGAATGGTTTTAACTTTCAAACATATTTAAATAATAGTGGAATATACAGACAAATATACCCAAAAATGTATACAAAATTATTTAATTCTTACATAAATTGTAGCACATATTTTAATAACGTAATTTCACTATATAATAGTGAAAAATCAAAAGAAATTGTATCTTTATTATTTTTTGGAGAAACTGACTATCTTAGCCAGTTTTATATCTCTTTAAAGAATTTTGGTTTAAGTTATATTTTTTCTTCATCTGGTATCTTTTTATCGTTTATAAAATCAAAAATTGTAAGTTTTTTAAGCGAGAAAATTGGCTACAAAAAAGCACAAATAATTAGCATGATTTTGCTTACTCCAATTTTATTTATTAAGATTGATAGTTTTATTGTAAGAAGAATCGTTTTAAGTTTTTTAGTAAATACAATATTATATAAATATCTATCAAAAATTGAAAAAATATCATTAATATATTCATTATTATTAATAGATAAATATGCAATAAATCAAAGCGCATTTTATATTCCTTTAACTATTGTTCTTTTTATGAATTTTTCATCGTTATATTTAAAACAAAAAGCTAAATATCTTAAAAATTTTTATCAATCAATCATTGTCTATTTGATAATGATACCATTTCTAGCTTCGTTCAATAATTCGTTAAATTTATTAACTTTTTTATTAAATATCGCATTTTTATCGATTTTTAAGTACCAATACTTGTTCTTATATCCTTCTTTATTAATGTTGAAAATTCCTTTTATAGAGAAGGTATTAGATTTTGAATACGATATTTTTTCATTTTCAGGATTTAAATATTTTTCAATAAATTTTCCGGAAATGAATATAAATTTATCGATTTTTTACTACTTATTTTTGATTATTTTTATTGCTTATAAAGAGATAAATTTTAAAAGAATTTATAAGGTAGGACTCATCGGTTTTACATCAATTTTAATCATAAATTTAATGCCAATAACTCAAACAATTTTTAATGAAGTTTCTTTTATAAATGTTGGTCAAGGCGATGCAACATACATAAGATATAATAATAAAAACTATTTAATTGATACTGGAGGAAACGTAAAAGACGATTTAGCAACAAACTGTTTAATACCATTTTTAAGAAAGAAAAAAGTGTATTACTTAGATGCGGTTTTTATCACACATTATGATATAGATCATTATTATGCTCTCGATAGTTTAAAGAAAAATTTCATTGTCAAATCAGTTTATGATTATAATAATTTTACACAATATAAAGGAAATTTAATTGTATACAACATAAATAGTAAATTTAATGAATTTGTAGAAGAAAATAGTAGAAGTCTAGTATATCATTTTTCTATATCGAATTTTTCGTTTTTAATAATGGGCGATGCAACAATAGAAATTGAGAAAAATATAATAAACGAGTTTCCAAACTTAAAAGTAGATTATTTAAAAGTAGGCCATCATGGTTCAAATACGAGTTCTTCGTATGAATTTTTAAAAAGTTTATCACCAAAAGAGGCTATCATAAGTTGCGGAGTAAACAATATTTATCATCATCCCCATGAGGAAGTGATTAATAATTTGAATAAACTCAAAATAAAAATAAGAAGAACAGACAAAGAAGGAACAATTTCCTATATTTTTTGTCGATAATGTGTAAAAATATTTCTATGATTTACTTAATTTACGGAACTCAACCAGTTAAAATTAAAAATAGAATTAAAAAAGTCATAAAAGAATTCTTTGGAAACGAAGAAGTTGATCAGAATTCTATTTATGATTTAGATTTAGACACAGATACAATTTTTAATGTTCTAGATGAAATAAATCATTTTTCGCTCACTTCACCAAAAAAGATAATTAATGTTAAAAATGCGAAAATATTCGAATCGCAGTTAAAAAACAAGTTCAGTAAAAAAGAAATCGACGAAATAATTAATTGTTTATCAAATATTGATGTTGATACATGCGTAATTTTTTCGTTAAATGCATCAAAAGTATCAACAACCAATGAAATTTACAAAATAATCAACAAAGATGGAAAAATTTTTCAATTTAAAGAAATAACTAAAGAGGAGTGGCCTAGCGTTGCAAAAGATTATTTTTCAAAACGAGGCATAACCTTAGATGATGAAACTATCGAAGAACTCGTCAATAGAACTAATTTAGATGTTTCTTTTTTTATAAACGAAGCTGAAAAATTGATTTTGTATAAAGGAAATCAAATTTCACTACAAGATATTAAAGATTTAGTTCCAAACTCACTTGAAACTGACTCGTTTAAAGTGTTAAATGCATTGCTTGAAGGTAATAAATCACAAGCTTTAAAGGTATATAACGATCTAAGAATTAAAAATATTGAGGTCATAACCTTAATTTATATGATAACCTCTTCGTTAATTTACGCTTTAAACGTTAAAAATTTGCAAAAAATGGGTAAAAGTAATGATGAAATTGCAAAAGAGACAGGTTCAAGTCCAGGAAGAGTATTTATTACTAATAGAAATTTTAAGAAGTATTCAATTGATTTTTTATTAAACACAATTTCAAAACTCAATGAGTTAGATAGAAAAATAAAACATAGTGAAATCGACAGATTTTACGGTTTTGAATTGTTTATATTAAATTTCTAGAAAATGTTATAAACGACAAAAAAATCCAACAATGTTGGATTAATTTTTTAATTAGTCAATTTGCAAAATTAATTATTTTGCAGCTTTATTAATTAATCTTTGTAAATTTGATTTTTCTCTAGCAGCAGTTGCTTTATGAACAATACCTTTTGAAACTGCTCTATCAATAATTGAAAAAGCGTTTGTTAATTTTGCTTTAGCTGTTTCAATGTCGTTCTTTTCGACAGCAACTCTGACAGCTTTCATAGCTGTTCTTAATTTTGATTTATATGAAACATTTCTAATTCTAGCTTTTTCATTTGTTTTGATTCTTTTCTTTTGTTGTTTAATGTTTGCCATAATAAATACCTCTTTTCGATACGCTTAAAATCTTATCATATATTAAATAGTAAAATCAAACATAAAATGATAAAATTTAATGACTTTTGGGAGGTATATCATGAACAAAAAAGAAATAAGAATTGTTTACTTAGGTACACCATATATTAGTTCAATTGTTTTATCAAAGTTACTTGAAAATAATTACAATATCGTTGGAGTTATTTCGCAACCAGATAAACCTATCGGAAGAAAAATGATAATTGAAGAAACACCTGTTAAAAAAGTGGCACTTGCACATAATTTACCAGTTTTTCAACCAAATAAACTCAATTTTGAATATGATTTTTTGAAAAATTTAAAACCAGATATTATTTTAACAATGGCATATGGTCAAATTATCAGCGAAGATGTTTTAAGAATTGCTAAAATTTTGCCTTTAAATTTACATGGTTCTTTACTTCCAAAATATAGAGGCGCAAGTCCAATTCAAGCGTCACTTTTTAATGGTGAAAAAGAGAGCGGTTGCACATTAATGGAAATGATTAACAAAATGGATGCTGGGAGGATGTTTTATAAATCAAAATTCGAGATAACGGAAGATGATAATTACGATTCATTAATAATTAAAACAGCTGAAGCTGCTTTTAAAGCTTTTGATGATGGCATTCAAGATGTAATTGATCAAAAAAATCTTGGTGAAATTCAAAACGAGGATGAAGCAACATTTACAAAAAAGATTAAGCCAGAGGATCAAATAATAAATTTTGATAACGATGCAAAAGCTATTGTTCATCAAATTCAAGCATTGTCCTCAGTTCCTGGAGCTTATTTTGTCTATAAAAATACTAAATTCAAAGTTTTAAAAGCAAAATATTCAGCTTCTGAAGCAGAAAAAAGTGGAAAAATACTTGAATTCAATAAAAATTCATTCCTTATTAGTGCAAAAAATGGCGCTGTTAGCATCTTAGAAATACAAAAAGAAGGCAAAAAGGTAATGCCTATAAAGGATTTTTATAACGGAAACGTTAATAATTTCAAAGTAAACGACACAATAAATGATTAGTATTGATTTATCTGTTCATGAATTAGTTGATTATGCATTAAGAAGTGGAAGTATTGAAAACAGGTCTTTCAATATTTTTACAATGCAAGAAGGAACTAGGCTTCATGCAATTTATCAAAACAAACAAGGAAGCGATTACATTAAAGAAGTTCCTCTTTTTTCTACAATAATTTACGATAAATATAGAATCACACTTCACGGAAGATGTGATGGATTAATAAAAAATGGAGATTCCGTTACTATAGATGAAATCAAAACCACAAACGATGATTTAAATAAATTTCATCAAGAAAATGAAAAATGGCACTTAGGTCAAGCTATTTGCTATGCGTATTTATATTATTTAAACCATGAAGATATTCTCGATTATAAGATTACATTAACTTATTTGAGTCAATTAAATGATGATTTTTTGCAAAAAACATATAATTTTTCAGCTTTTGAGCTAGAAAAAGAGATTTTTAAGTATTTTGATATCTATTTTGAATTCAAAAGTATAATAGAAAAAAGAATAGAAAATAGAGAAAAAGCGTTATTGAATTTTTCGTTTCCTTTTTCAAATATCAGGCAAGGTCAATTTGAATTTATTGAAGAAATTCAAAATGATATAAGAGAAAAATCTGTTAGTTTTATTGAGGCTCCAACTGGAATTGGTAAAACAATGGGAGCAATTTTTGGTTCATTAATTGGTTTTAAAGACAACTCAATCGATAAATTCTTTTATTTATGCCCAAAAAATAGTGGTTTTGAAAACAGTAAAAAAGCAATTTCCATCATTAATGATGGTGGAGTACCAATAAATGCAGTCGAAATTCTTGCAAAAGAGAAAATGTGTCCTTACAAACTTGAAAAAAATTGCAATCCTGATGACTGTCCACTTGCATGTAATTATTATTCAAAAGTCAGAGAGGCGTTAAAAGATATTTTAAGTAAAGAACTTATTATTGATAAAGACAAAATTGACTATTATTCATCAAAATTTGATCTTTGTCCTTTTGAATTTTCCTTAGATATTTCACTTTATGTTGATTACATAATCTGTGACTATAACTATGTTTTTCATCCAATTTCATCATTAAAACGTTTTTTTGAAACACCAGAGAAGCAATATAAAATCTTCGCTTTAGTAGATGAAGCGCACAACTTAATTGAAAGAGTGAGAGATATGTATTCTGCAAGTATTTCTTTCGATGATTTTAAAAATCTTAAAAAATCTTTTAAAGATATAAAAGAAAAATCGATTAAAAAGGCAATTTCAAATGTTAATAAAGATTTCAAAATGTTTGAAACAATGGAATTTGAAAAAGAATTAATCATTGAAAAAATCGATGAAGATTTTATCAAACATCTATCAAAATTAAATGAAACGCTTAAAAAATATGAAAAAGATCATCCTAAATTTGATACTAAATCATTTAGAACTTTTTCAGTTGATTTATTTAAATTTCTAAAAATTTTTGAAATGATGAATGACGGATATAGAATGTATATAAATAAGGATAAGAGTTTAACCTTTAAATTATTCTCAATTGATAATGCTCATCATATAAAAGATGTATTGAATAAGTTATTTGGAGCAACATTTTTTAGTGCTACTTTATCGCCAATTCAATACTATCAAGAAATGATTTTAGGAAAAACTGAAGAAAATTATCTAAAATTAGATTCTCCATTTGATGATAAAAACTTCAAAATGCTAGTAAATAGCAAAATTTCAACCTTTTATAAAGACAGAAATCAGACAGTTTTAGAAATTGCAAACGAAATTGAAGCGTACATCGATGCAAAAATTGGAAATTACATGATTTTTGTTCCTTCATTTGAATACCTAAACCTTCTAAAAAATTATTTAGAAAATGATTCTCGATTCATATTCCAAGAAAAAAATATGAGTGCGAAAGAAAAACAATATTTTCTAAATTATTTTGAAAATTTTCCTCAAGAAACACATGTTGGAGTATGTGTTTTAGGCGGAAGTTTTTCAGAAGGTATCGATTTAGTTGGTGAAAGACTAATCGGAGTTGTAGTTGTTGGTGTTGGATTGCCTCAAATAAACTTTGAAAACAACTTAATTAAGCAATTTTATGAAGAAAAAGAACTAAATGGCTTCGAACTTGCTTATGTAAATCCAGGGATTAACAAAATATTGCAAGCAATTGGTCGAGTTATTCGATCACCTGAAGATGTTGGAACAGCTTTAATTATTGATAAACGATACTCATATAAAGCTTATAAAGATATCATTTTAGCACGTTATAAAAATGGTGCAGATGTAAAAAATTGCGACGATATTTTTAATGAATTATCTAATTTTTATTCATAATTCCAATAATTAAATATATCAATTATAAAAATTCAAAACATTGGATAAAATTTGATTAAATTCGTGAATATTATGTATTTTTATTATCTTTTTCTCACAATTTTTTTGGTATAATCTATCAATATGAATTACGATAAATCAAAGATTAGAAATTTTAGTGTTATTGCTCATATCGATCATGGCAAATCCACCTTATGCGATAGAATTTTAGAGTTGACTGAAACAATCCAAAAAAGAGAAATGAAAGCTCAAATTCTTGATGATATGGATCTTGAACGTGAAAGAGGAATTACAATCAAATTGAATGCTGTTACTGCAAAATATAAGGCAGATAATGGTGAAGAATATATTTTTAATATTATTGACACCCCTGGGCACGTCGATTTTACATATGAAGTATCACGTTCTTTAGCAGCTTGCGAAGGTGCTATTTTAGTAGTGGACGCAACTCAAGGAGTTGAGGCACAAACTCTTGCAAATATGTACCTTGCAATTGATAACGATCTTACAATTGTTCCTGTAATTAACAAAATCGACCTTGCAAGCGCAAGAGTAGAGATGTGTAAAGAGGAAATTTCAAATAGAATTGGTCTAGATGGTTCAAGTTCAGTATTAGTTAGTGCAAAAACAGGCCAAAATATCAAAGAAGTACTAGAAAGAGTCGTTACAGATATTCCAGAACCTCAAGGATCTAACGATGATCCATTAAAAGCGCTTATTTTTGATAGTTATTACGACTCATATCGAGGTGTTGTTGTATTAATTAGAGTTAAAGATGGTTGCGTAAAAGTTGGTGATACTATTCATTTAATGAAATCAAATTGTGACTTCTTAGTAACAGAATTAGGTATTAGAACACCAAAAGAATTACAAACTGATGTATTAAATTGTGGTGAAGTTGGATATTTATGTGCACAAATTAAAGATATTAAGCAAGTTCATGTTGGTGACACCATAACTTTAAGAGATAATCCAGCATTATTGCCATTACCTGGTTATAAAAAAATAAATCCGATGGTTTATTGTGGAATATATCCTACAGATTCAAAAAAATACGAAGATTTAAAAGAAGCGTTAGAAAAATTATCTTTAAATGACGCAAGCTTAAAATTTGAAGCAGAAACTTCTCAAGCATTAGGTTTTGGCTTTAGATGTGGATTTTTAGGTCTCTTACACATGGATGTAATACAAGAAAGACTAGAAAGAGAATACAATTTAGACCTAATTTTAACCGCGCCAAGCGTTATTTATAAAATAAATTTAACAAACGGGACATCCATTGATCTTGACAATCCTAGTAAAATGCCTGACCTAACAACAATAAAATCAATAGAAGAACCATATGTTAAAGCAGAAATGATGATGCCTAAAGATTTCATAGGTACAGTTATGCAATTGTGCCAAGATAGAAGGGGAATTTATAAAAATCTTGAATATTTTGACGAAACAAGAATGATTTTGGTTTATGAAATGCCTTTAAGTGAAATTATTTACAACTTTTTTGATAAATTAAAATCATTTACAAAAGGATATGCAAGTTTAGATTACGAATTTTGCGATTACAAGGAAAGCAATTTAACAAAAATGGATATTTTATTAAATGGTGAAACAATTGATGCTTTGTCTTCAATCGTTTACAAACCATTTGCTTTCAAACGTGGATTAAAATTAGTCTCAAAATTAAAAGAAGTTATTCCAAAACAACAATTCGAAATTCCTGTTCAAGCAGCAGTGAATGGTAAAATTATTGCTCGTGCTGATATCAAAGCAATGAGAAAAGATGTTTTAGCAAAATGTTATGGTGGCGATATCACACGTAAAAAGAAACTTTTAGAGAAACAAAAAGAAGGCAAAAAACGTATGAAAGCTATCGGAAGTGTCGAAGTTCCACAAGATGCTTTCATGTCAATTTTAAGTATTGACGACGAAGATAATTAAAAAATGTAAAAAATGTCAGTTTTTTCCAAGAAATGGCATTTAGTAGATAATTAGTAGGTTTCTAGTACATTTCTAGTAGGTTTCTAGTAGATAACTAGTAGGTTTCTAGTACATTTCTAGTAATAATTTTCAAAAATTATCTTTAAAATCAGAATACATGTGTTATAATATTTTTAACTTTAACGGAGAAATATCATGGCAATCGTGAATGAAAAAATCAAAAAATTTAGCGAAGAAAAATATGCTACAAAACATGATGTTGTTGTTGAAATGAAAACAAACTTAATTGATGGGATTTGGACTCAAATCTTATCTTATAGACAACAATTTATGAAACCAATCAATTTAAAACATATTGACAATACAAATTTTTCAATTTGTTTTACTCCATCAATTAATGCAAAATTAAACACAATTGAAAGAAAATTATCAAATTTATCAAATAAATACGCTAAACTTCAAAGAGATTACAATATCGATAATTATCGATTGATCAGTTACAGAAGAATTCTTAAAGAAATTAGTAAATCTTATAGAATTGAAGCTGAAGAATCTGTTTACGACAATATAATTAGAGAAAGCGGGAATGCATTATCATATGATAAAGTTATCATTCAAAGATATTTTAACTGCTTAAAAGAGATTGAATTTAATTGTTTAAAAGATATTTCTGCAGATACAATTGGTGAATTTTATACATATTTAATGGGAACTGATGATTTAACCGAATATTATAGAACAGGAAATTACAGTGGAAGTAATGGCGAATACTCATATAAAGTTCTTCGCTTAGGTGTCCCACCTCAAAAAATTGAAAGTTATATCGATAATTTAATTGATTTTTTAGATTATTCTAATAATGATTTAGATTTATTTGCTAAGGCTGTTTGCACTTTCTATTATATTTACTTTGTTAAACCATTTAGCACATATAATGAAGAAATTGCATTATTATTCTTCAAAAAAGTCTTAGCTTATAACGATATAGAAGGTGTTGCTGCAACTTTAAACTTTGATTGTATCTTAAATTGTAAAGATGAAGTCGAAAAAGTAATTCAAGAATGTCAAGCAAACTACGATTTAACATACTTATTAGACTTTTTCTTAGCAAAAACAGACAAAATTTTAGCAAATGTCGCTGATGAAATGGTTTTTTCTGAGAATTTATCAGTAAAAAAAGACTTATATCAGTCAGAACCAACTAATAGTTTTCTCACAAAAGAACCATTATTTGAAAAAGTTGGTATTACAAAAGAAGAATTAAATACAGTCATTCCAACAAGTTTAGAAGAAGTTCAAGCTAAAAAAGACACTTTAGAACAAGAAAAAAAGGTTCAAGAAGTCGAAATAATAGCAAAACCTGTTGAAAAAGAAGTAAAAATTGAAGAAAAACCACAAGAAAACAAGGTTGATACACCAAGAAGAATTGAAATTCCTGAATTAATTCAAAACGATAAAGAACTTGTTCCACAAAACAAGACTGTTGTTTTCTCAAAAAATATTGCAATTTCTAACGTTCCAACTGGATTAACTGATGAAGAAGCAATGAGACTTGAAAATCATTTAATGGAAATGAACCCATTAATAACACACGGGCAAGCATATTTCTATGCACGTCATTGTACAATTGGTATGTTCTATACAGTTAATCAATATCAAAAAGAAATTGGTTGTGCATACGAAACTGCTAGAAAAAGCATGAACGATTTGGTAGTTTTAGGTTATTATAAGAAAGAAATTATGGGCAAAAAGTTTGTTTATGTCCCAATCAAACGTAATTAGGAGTTTAAAAAGATGATTTTTACAGAATGGTACAATGAATCCTGGGCTATTTTATTATTAATTCTTGGGATTTTTGGATTAATCGCTCTTGGAGTTTTTCTTTTAAGAAAGTTTATATTAAATAAAAATAGCAGCGAAGAAGTCGACTTAGAAAAAGCTGCTGATGAAAATTTAAGCAGAATTTTAGAAGAAGTAGAAGATCCAGAAACAAAAAAACAATTTGAAGAATTTAAAAATCAAAAAAATGAATCACAAGATAAATAGTCTTTACATTCATATTCCTTTTTGCAAAAGAATTTGTCCTTATTGCGATTTTGTTAAATTTATTTACAACGAATCATTTCTAAATCAATATCTTGTAGAATTAAAGAAAGATTTAGATCAATTAATTCAAAAAAGATATAAATTCAAAACAATATATATAGGCGGTGGAACACCGTCTATTTTGTCTTCTAGCCAAATTTGTGATTTATTTTCAAAAATTACTCCATTATTAGAAGACAGTTATGAATTTACAATTGAATTAAATCCTGAAAATATTGACGAAAATATATTAAAAACATTAAAAAATAACAAAATTAATCGAATTTCTATCGGAATTCAAACTTTTAACGCAAGATTACTTAAACTAATTGATAGAGATTATGCCATTGATATACCTTCAAAAATTAAACTTGCAAAAAAATATTTTTCAAATATTAATGTTGATTTGATTTATGGAATTTTAGATGAAACTTTTGAAGAATTAAAACATGATGTCGAGGTATTTTTAAAATTAGATATACCTCATATTTCAACATATTCTTTAATTATCGATGGTCCATCCTTATATAATATAAAAGGATATAAGGAAACATCAGATGAAATTCTAAGAAAATATTACGATTATATTTTAGATAATTTCAGAAAAAATGGTTTTTCAAGATACGAAGTTAGTAATTTTGCAAAACCAGGTTTTGAGTCAAAACACAATATAACTTATTGGAAAAATGAAGAATATATTGCACTTGGAGTTGGTGCGAGTGGATATATTAATAATATTAGATATAAAAATTCAGCATCCTTAACTAAATATATAAAAGGAATAAGAGATGGCGTTAAAGAAGAAGTGTCACAAAAAGATGATATTGAATACTTTTTGCTATGCAATTTAAGACTTCAGGAAGGTTTTTTGTTAGAAACATTCAAAAATAGATATAATATCGACATTTTAGACTTAAAAAAGTCAGAAATTAGCGATTTAATAAATAGAAACTTAATAAAAATAGAAAATAATAGGTTGTTTTGCACTGATGAAGGCATAATGCTCTTAGATTTTGTTTTAGAAAAATTGTTCTAAAAAAGAAATTTTAAAATTTTTAGCACTTTTTTGTTGACAGTGCTAGATAAGTCTTTATAATATAGTTAGCACTTAAAGAAAATGAGTGCTAGAGGTAGTGATTATGGGGCTTACTAGAAAACAAACTTTATTAAAATTAATAGTTGAAGATTTTATTAAGACAGCTGAACCAGTTGGTTCGAACTATCTAATTCAAAAATACAACTTAAATATTTCAAGCGCGACAATCAGAAATGAGATGAATGCACTTGAAAAAGAAGGTTTGTTAGAAAAAACTCATACATCCAGTGGAAGAGTTCCTTCAAATGAAGGTTATAAATATTACATTGAAAACTTAAGAAACTCACAAATTGATGAAAATGTCAAAAACGAGATTAACACAATCTTCTCAAAAACAACTTCAGTAGATGAAGTATTAAAAGAAAGTTGTGAAATTCTTTCACACATGACAAATCTAGCAAGTGTGGTTCTTGGACCAAGTGCTGATGAAGAAAAACTTGTTAGCATTCAACTTGTACCAATCAATAGTTTCACAGTAACTGCAATATTTGTTACCGACAAAGGTTATGTTGAAAACAAAACATTCAATCTTAAGGATGATTTAAATATTGAAGACATCAAGCAATGTGTAAGTTTACTAAATGAACGTTTAAAAGGAACAAAAGTAAGCTTATTAGTTGAAAAAATGTCCAATATCAAGCCAATTCTTAGTGAATATATAACAAACTACAACTTCATTTATGATTTATTGATCAAAACATTCTACGATATCGCTTCAAAAAGAAGCGGAGAAATTTATGGAAGAGAAAACTTATTGACTCAACCTGAATTCAAAGATAATCCAGAAGAACTTAAAAAACTATTCGGATTATTCAACTCAAAGCAAGATATCATTAGCATAATTGAACAAGCTGGAAATGATATCTTAATAAATTGTGGTGATGTCGAAGAACATTATGAAGATGTTGGAGTTATCTCAAAAGATTTAATCGCTAACGGAAAATCAATGGGGAAAATCGCAATTATTGGGCCTACAAGAATGGATTATTCAAATGTAATTAATACATTAGAATATGTTGCAAGTAAAATAATGGAGCACTTTTCATATGAAGGTATTCAAGAAAAAGAAGGAGAAAGCACAGATGGAAAATAAAGAAGAAAAAGTTCAAGAAAAAACATCAGCTACTCAAAAAGAAGACAAAAAAGAAGAAAGAAATGTTGAAGAAGAACTTTTAAAAGCCAAATCAGACGCTGAACATTGGAAAAATGAGTATTATAAAGCTTATGCTGATATGGCAAATTTAAGAAAACAGATCGAAAAAGATCATAGAGAATCTCTAAAATACAGAATTGAAGGATTCGCTGAAAATTTATTAAGTATCTTAGATGCATTCGATATGGCTTTAAAAAATAAACCAACTACAACTGAAATGAAAAACTACTTAATTGGATTTGAGTATGTTCACAATTCGTTGTTGAGTGTTCTTGAAAATGAAGGAATTCAAATTCTTGAACCAAAAATTGGTGATAAATTCGATGAAAATACTATGCATGCCGTTGAAACAAAAGAAAGTGATGGCGAAGAAAACTTAATTACAGAAGTTAGAATGAAAGGTTATAAACTTCACGATCACTTAATCAGAGCTGCAATGGTAGCAGTTAGTAAACATCCAAGTCCTAAGGATGAAAAAGCAGAGGACAAAAGAGAAGAAGAATCTCAAGCTAAAGAATAAATATAAATTAATCAGGAGGATTAAATTATGGCAAAAGAAATTATTTTAGGTATCGATTTAGGTACAACAAACTCAGTTGTTAGTTATCTTCAAAGTGATGGAACTGTTAAGGTTATCCCAAACCCAGAAGGAACAATGACAACTCCAAGTGTTGTCGGATTTAAAGCAAATGGTGAAGTTATTATTGGTAATGCAGGTAAAAGACAAGCAATTACTAACCCAGATACAGTTTCAAGTATTAAAAGATATATGGGTAGTGATTATAAAGTTCACATTAACTCAATTAATAAAGATTTTACACCACAAGAAATTAGTGCAAAAGTTCTTGCATATATGAAATCATATGCTGAAAAGAACATTGGTCACGAAATTAAAAAAGCAGTTATTACATGTCCAGCTTACTTCAACGATGCACAAAGACAAGCAACTAAAGATGCTGGAACTATTGCAGGTCTTGATGTTGTTAGAATCATCAACGAACCAACAGCAGCAGCTCTTGCTTATGGTTTAGGTAAAGATAAGAGTGAAAAAATCTGTGTATTCGACTTAGGTGGTGGTACATTAGATGTTTCAATTCTTGATATCGGTGATGGTACATTCGAAGTTGTTTCAACAAGTGGTGATAACAAATTAGGTGGCGATGACTGGGATAATGTCGTTGCTGAATGGATCAGAGCACAAATCAAGATTGAATTTAATCAAGATATTTGCGACAAAATGGCTCTTCAAAGATATAAAGATGCAGCAGAAAAAGCAAAAATTGAACTTTCAAGCAATCTTTCAACAACTATTTCATTGCCATTTATCGGAATGGGAGCAAATGGTCCTATAAGCTTTGAAACAACATTAACAAGAGCAAATTTTGAAGCAATGACAAAACATCTTTTAGATAGATGTATTACACCTCTTGAAAAAGCAATTCAAGATGCTAAATTATCATATTCTGATATTGATGAAGTTTTATTAATTGGTGGTTCAATCAGAATGCCAGCTGTTCAAAACTTAGTTGCTCGTATTACTGGTAAAAAACCTAACTTAAGTGTTAATCCAGATGAAGCTGTCTCAATCGGTGCAGCATATCAAGGTGGTATCTTAAGTGGTGATGTTAAAGATGTTATTCTTCTCGATGTTACACCTTTAACACTTGGTATTGAAACAATGGGTGGCGTTATGACTCCATTAATTCCAAGAAATACTACAATCCCTACAACAAAATCACAAATTTTCTCAACTGCAGCTGACAATCAACCTGCTGTTGATATCATGGTTTATCAAGGTGAAAGACCAATGGCTCATGATAACAAGTTATTAGGTCACTTCCAATTATCAGGAATTAAACCAGCACCAAGAGGAACTCCAAGAATCGAAGTTACATTCAGTATCGATGTCAACGGTATTGTTAAAGTCAGTGCAAAAGATCTTGATTCACAAAAAGAACAAGAAATTACAATCAGTGGTTCAAACGGTTTATCAAAAGAAGAAATTGATAGAATGGTTAGAGAAGCTGAAATGAACAAAGAAGAAGATGAAAAACGTAAAGCTGACATCGAATTAAAGAATAAAGCTGAAAGTTACATCGCATCAATCGACCAAGCTTTAAGAGAAAAAGGCGATTCAATCGATGCAAAACAAAAAGAAGAAACACAAAAATTAAGAGATGAATTAAAAACAGCTCTTGATAACAACGATATGAACACATTGAGATCAAAAATCAACGATTTAGAAAAAGCTGCTGAATTCATGCAACAACAAACTGCTCAACAAGGCAGTAATCCAAATCCTGGTAATGAATCTCAAGAACAAACTCATCAATCTACATCAAATTCTAAAAAAGACGATGATGTCATTGATGCAGATTTCACAGACTAATCAAATTAAAGGTAAGGGAAGTGCAAACTTCCCTTTACTAAGTTAATAAGAGGTGATAAAAATGGCAGAAAAAAGAGATTATTATGATGTTTTAGGCGTAAATAAATCTGCAACTCAAGACGAAATTAAAAAAGCCTATAGACAATTAGCTAAAAAATATCATCCAGATAATAAAGAAACTGGTGATGCTGAAAAATTTAAAGAATGTTCTGAAGCATTCAGTGTTTTAAGCGATCCAGATAAACGTAAACGTTACGATACATACGGAAGTGCAGCATTTGATCAAACTGCAGGTGGTGCAAACCCATTTAGTGGCAGCGGATTTGAAGGATTTAACTTCAATGGTGGCTCATTTGATGATTTAAATGACATTTTGAGTAAGATGTTTGGTGGTTTTGGTGGGGGATTCTCTCAATCTAGAACTCGCTCAAATGACCCACAAAGAGGTGATGACTCATTAATGAGAATAAAAATTGGCTTCATGGATTCAATAAACGGTAAAGAAGTCACAATTCCATTAACATATGAAGAAACTTGCTCAGATTGTAAAGGAACAGGCGCATTAAATGGCACTGAATTCACAGAATGTCCAAGATGTCATGGTAGAGGTAGGATATTAACTCAGCAAAGAAGCATTTTTGGCATCATTCAATCTGAAAATATATGTCCGGATTGCCATGGAACTGGTAGAAAAGTTAAAACTTCTTGTCCAAAATGCAATGGTCAAGGTTATACAAAAGTTAAAAAAGATATAAATGTCAAAATTCCAGCAGGTATTCAAAGTGGACAACAAATCAGAGTCGCTGGAAAAGGCGATAGAGGATACAATGGTGGATCAAATGGAGATCTTTATATTGAAGTTATCGTTGCAAAACATGATTTCTTCACCCGTGATGGAAACGATATCCATATAGATATTCCACTTGACTTTGTTGATGCTTGCTTAGGAACAACAATTAGCGTTCCAACAGTTTATGGAGAAAGTGAATTAAAAATTCCAGCTGGCACTCAACCAAATGATGTATTATCAATTAAGGGAAAAGGTGCAAAAGATTTAAGAAATGGAACATATGGCAATGAATATGTGCATATAAACTTAAAAACACCAACATATTTAAACAAAGATCAAAAAGCAGCTCTTGAAGCATACAAAAAAGCTTCAAAAGCAGGCGACAATTTTTTTGACAAATTTAAAAGAGCATTTAAAAAGTAACTTTTAAATGTTAGAATTTAATGCTGAAAGAGAAAAAATATGCCAAAGTGTAGATATTGTCATGAAAATATTACAAAATTCGACAGAGAAATCTGTCCTTTTTGTGGTGGAAAGAAACCTTTTGAAGGAAGTGAATATTTAACACAAGATATCACACAAACAATTGATACAATTTCAAAAGACAAAATTAAGCCATTTAAGCAACACAGTAAAAAAATTATGGCACTTTATTGTATGTTTTTAGGATTTTTTGGTGCAGATTGTTTCTATTTAGGCTTTAAAAAGTATGGTTTTTATAGAATTATAATCAATTTTGTAATTACTGCAGTTTTAGGAACTGCTTCACTTTTCCTTCTTCCTTTAATAAATTCAAGTTTAGTTTTTGATTTCTATTATCATTATATATTTGCATTTATTTTTTTGTTTATAATTTATTTTATCCTTGGAATCACAAGATTTTATACAAAAAATAAAAAGGATTCAAACGGGGTCTTTGTTCGTTAATGCAAAGATATTTTGCTTCAAAAAATTCAAAACATGAAATAATCATTGCAAACGATGATATTTTTCATATCACAAAAGTTATGAGAATGAAAAAAGGTGACTGTTTCGAACTTAACTTAGATGGTGATATCTATCTATGTTCAGTGAAAGAAACTTCACCTTTTTCTTATGAAATTTTAGAGAAAAAAGAAGAAAATCACGAAATACATGGATATATTAGACTTCTTTATTGCATCCCAAAAGGTGAAAAAATTGATTTAGTAATACAAAAAGCAGCTGAATTAGGTGTAAATGAAATAGTTTTAATCAATTCTGAAAGATCAATTGCAAAGATTACTAACGAAAACAAAGAAAAGAAGCTACTTCGTTTTTCAAAAATCATTAAAGAAGCAGCAGAGCAATCAAAAAGAACTGTTTTGCCTATTTTAAAAGATGTTATCTCTTTTAAAAATATTAAAGATTATCCAGCTGATTTATCATTAATTGCATACGAAAACACAAAAATGACACTTGATGACTTAGAAATTGAATTAAAAAATTCAAGAAATAAGACTGTAAATGTCATTGTTGGCGCTGAAGGTGGATTATCTAAAGACGAAGTCAACTATGCAATTTCATTAAATTATAAAGAAATTTCACTAGGAAAAAGGATTTTAAGAAGTGAAACTGCTTGTTTTTACATTCTTTCTTTATTATCTTTTTATATGGATAGGTAAACTATGGGTCAAATATTTAAGATACTAAAGAAAGCACGTAATAAAAAAGCTATCAAAAGAAGTGAAGAGTATACTTTTTTTAAAAAATTTAAAGGTATGCTTAAAAGTAATGCTGCATTCAATAAATATTTAGATATTGAAGATGATTTTGACATTGTTAAAGCAAACATAATTATTCGTTCAATTATAAATAAAGAAGAACTAGATTCAATTATTGATGAAGAATACGTTACAAATCAAAATGAAAGTACTGAAAAAATAAAAATGCGAATAAAAGAAAGAATATGCGATTTGCCATATATTAAATATGGAAATTACAAAGTTTATGTTCCATTTTTTAATAAATCAACAAATATAGTTTATGGTGAGGAAAATGAAAAAGTATTTCAATATCCATACATAAGTTTGGCAAAAAAATATGATTCTTTCATTATAGATCCATTTGAAAGCTATAATGTTGATTTATTTTCATCTCTATTTACTCAATTAGTGAAAATTGATGAATCTTTTACAAGTGTTGCATTTTATCATTACGATTTTAATGCAATTGTTATAATAAATAAGCAAGGTACAGTGGACAATGTCATTTATTTATTTGATAAATATATGAAAAATCCACATAAATATAACATTATCGATAAAGTTAAGCCTTTAGTCCAAGCGTATTACAATAATGATTTTAATCATTTTGTATATCTTTTATATAAAAATGATTTAATTAGTTATCATGTTTTTAGGAAAATATGTAAAACATCAAAATTATGACGATTTTAATTGAATTTTTAGGTTGCAAAGTCAACAGTTATGAAGCTGAATGTGTAGCAAAAGATTTTATAAATCATGGCTACTCTTTTTTTAATGAATCTTCAAACGATCAACCTGATGTAATAGTGGTAAATACTTGTGCAGTTACCGAAACGAGTGTCACAAAAGACAAAAAAACTATAAGAAAATTTAAAAGAACTTATCCAAATTCAATTTTAGTTGTTATGGGCTGTTATGCTCAATATGGATATCAATATATCATCGATGAACTTGGAGCAGATATTTGTATTGGAACATCGCATAGAGATGAATTATTCGATTTAGTTGAAAAATTTAAAGAAAATAACGAAAAAATCATCAAAATTGATGAAAATAACACAATTAAAAGGTATGAGAATCTAAAATTAGATCGTTTCCAATTTAATACTCGTGCATATGTAAAAATTCAAGATGGTTGCAATAATTATTGTTCTTATTGTTTGATTCCATATGTCAGAGGCCGCTCAAGAAGCAGAAATAAAGATGACATTTTAAAAGAAATTAACAATTTAGTTCAAAATGGATACAAAGAAATCGTTTTAACTGGTATAGATATGTCAAGTTATGGGCTAGATTTAAATGAAAAAATCACTTTTAGTGATTTAATAGAAGAAATACTTCAAAAAACAAATAATTTATATAGATTAAGAATTTCTAGTCTTGAAGAAAGTCAAATTGATGAAAAATTTATCGATTTGTTAAAAAATAATCAAATTTTAGCTAATCATTTACATATGCCACTTCAAAGTGGCAGTGCTTCAGTTATAAAAAACATGAACAGAAAATATAATATTCCATCTTTTTTTGAAAAAATCTCAAAAATTAGAGAAATAAGACCAGATATTTCAATTACAACTGATGTAATTGTTGGATTTCCTGGTGAAACTGAAGAAGATTTTCAAGAAACTTATGATTTTTGTAAAAAAATTAACTTTTCAAAAATCCATGTTTTCCCATATTCAGATCGAGCAGGAACTGTAGCGTCTAAAAGAAAAGACAAAATAGATCCAAAAACAAAAAAAGATCGTGTTAATCGCCTTTTAAGCCTTTCAAAACTGCTTGAAGAAGAATATTCAAGTAGATTTTATGGGCAAGAGATAGAATTTTTATGCGAAAACTACGATTCTAAATTGCAAGCATTTGTTGGACATTCATCAAATTACTTAGAAACTAAAATTTTTAGCAACAAAAACATAGTTAATGAAGTAGTAAGATTGAAATTTGATAAAGAAAATAAACTAGATTTTTGACAGTGTCAAAATTTAAAAATACCGAATTAATTCGATATTTTCGTTGAATTTTAAAAAATATCAAAAATATTTGTTGACACACTTTTTGAATTGACTATAATATATCTTGCTTAAGGAGAATTTAGTATGGCAGTACCATTTAGAAGAACTAGTAAAACTACAAAAAGAATGAGAAGAACACACTATAAATTACACGTTACAGGTGTTACAGTTTGTTCACACTGTGGTGAAATGATTAAATCACATACAGTTTGCCCAAAATGTGGTTATTACGACGGAAAACAAGTTATTAAAAAATAAGTAACTAGGTGAAACTCCGAAAGGAGTTTTTTATTTGATTATTTTTATTAAATAAAAAACTTTGTATAATTAAACCATGAATTTAGCATTTTATGGATGTTCCAAAATAGGAAGAAAAATAGTAGAAGCTTTAAAAAACGATGAAAGATTCGTTCTTTTTGGCTGTGCTTCAAGAGATTATTCTAGATGTTTAGAGTATAAAAATGAGCTAGGATTTCAAAAAGCCTATGAAAGTTATGAAGATCTTTTAAAAGATGATAACGTTGATTTAGTATATGTTTCGACATATATTTCGAACCATTTTAATGATGTAAAAGCTTGCCTAGAAGCTAAAAAGAACGTGATTGTTGAAAAATCATTTACTGTTAATTCAAAAGAAAGTGAAGAATTGATCAAACTATCGCATAAAAACAATGTTTTCTTAGCAGAAGCAATATGGACAAGATATATGCCATCAAGAATTTACATCAATGAATTGATAAATGATGGAATAATTGGGGATATTTATCTGGTTTCAGCAAATTATCATATAAAATCGATAATATTGAAAGATTAATCAAGAAAGAACTTGGTGGTGGAGCCCTATTGGATGTAGGAGTTTATCCAATAAATTTTGCATTAATGGTTCTAGGAGACAATTATATTGACGTAAAATCGACTTTATTTATGAACAATGGGGTAGACGAAACCGACATCATACATTTAATTTACCCAAATAATGTATCCGCAATTTTATATTCTTCCATGAAAGGAAGATCAGATAGAAGCGGTTATATTTATGGATCAAAAGGATATTTATACGTTGATAATATAAATAATCCATACCAAATAATTGTTTATGATAATAGCGGAAATCTTATCAGTACAAAGAAATTTGTTGATCAAATAAATGGCTACGAATATCAATTTTATGAGTGTTACGACGCAATAACTAACAAAAAAATTGAAACAAAATCAATGCCACACAGCGATACACAAAAAGTAATGGATTTAATATCAAAAATACAAAAAAACACTAACTAGTAGATTTCTAGTACATTTCTAGTAGGTTTCTAGTATATATCTAGTATGTTTCTAGTACATTTCTAGTAGATAGTGCAAAACAAAAATGAAATAAATTTAATAAATTAGGAGTTAAAAAATGAAATATAACAAATTTATTGATAACACAATATTAAAAGCAGATGCAACAATCGAAGACATTAAAAGATTATGTGAGGAAAGCAAAATTTATGATTTTAAATCAGTTTGCATTAATCCATGTTTTATTAAAGCTGCAAAAGAATTTTTAAAAGGGAGTGACGTTTTAATTTGTACAGTTATTGGCTTTCCTTTAGGAAGCATGACAACAGAAGCCAAAGTTTTTGAAGCCATGGACGCTGTTAAAAAAGGCGCTGATGAAGTTGATATGGTCATAAATATTTCAATGTTAAAAGACAAACAATATGATTATGTAAAAACAGAAATCGAACAAATTAAAGGCGCAGTTGGCAAAAAAGTATTAAAAGTAATCATTGAATGCTGCTTATTAACTGACGAAGAAAAAGTTATTGCATGTAAGTTAGCAAAAGAAGCAGGAGCAGATTTTGTTAAAACAAGTACTGGTTTCTCAAAATGGGGTGCAACAAAAGAAGATATTAAGTTAATGAGAGAAACAGTAGGACCATTAATGGGTGTTAAAGCTGCAGGTGGAGTAAGAACTCACGAAGAAATGTTAGAAATGATCGAAAATGGCGCAACAAGAATTGGCACAAGTTCAGGCGCTAAATTAATGTAAAAATATATTGAAAATTAATTATTGATTTAGTAAACTTTTATAGCATTTAGCGAAGGAGGTGAAGGTGAGATGTCAAAAGTAGTAATTAGAGATGGCGAAACACTCGATGATGCATTACGTAGATTCAAAAGACAAGTTAATAAAGCTGGAACTATCCAAGAATGCAGAAGAAGAGAATGCTTTTTAAAGAAAAATCTTAAAAGAAAATTAAAAAGCGAAAACGCAAGAAAAAAATATAGATAATTTAAAAAAATTGAAATATTTTTTAAAAAAATTAATTTTGACTCCTTTTATTTATGTGAAAGGAGTTTTTTTATGAAATATTTCATACGACAATTAGGCCAAAAAGATTGTGCATTTGCCTGCTTAAAAATGCTTTTAGCAATTACACATAAAAATAAAGATTATTTGTATTATCAACAAAATGATATCGATAGAAGTTATTCACTTGAAGAAATAATAAAGCTTGCCAAAGGTGAAGGCGTTATTTTGACTGCATTTAGATTTAAATACAAAGACGATCTTTTAAAAGAGAGTAAATTGCCATTATTAATCCCAGTAAAAGATGGTAATACTTTGCACATGGTCCTAATTAGAAAGATAAAAAGAGAAAAAATTACCGTTTATGATCCAAAAAGAGGCAAAATTTACTATACAATTAGCGAATTGAATCGAATTTGGGATGGCTCATGCTTAGAAATTAAAGAAGTTTTTTATAAAGATTATAAGTGTCCAAAAATTAAAATTGTACCTCCTTTATTTTCATACGGGGTTTTAGCTTTGCAATTTGTATCTTTTTTAATACTTGCATTAGCAATGTCGACAATCGATACAGAAATAAAATTCTATATTCCATTGATTTTTTTAGCTGCATTTATAGTATGCGAAATTTTTTATAAGTTTTTAGTTATAAAAGAAATGAAATATTTTGACAAGAAGATTATGAATACTGTTTTTAATGGATTGGCAGTTGATTTTAAAGATCGTTATATACAAATGACAAATTTTAAGAAATTGCACCTTGGAACACCTATGCAAATAGCTAATCTTATATTAGTTACAGGTTTTGGCTTACTAATTTTAGGTTTTAACTCATATTTAAATATTTTAAATTTCATAATTATCGTTTCAACGATGTTGATTATGACTTTTGTTCAACAAAAATGCTTCAAAAGTGATACATATGAAATTGATAATTTAGAAAGAAACATTTTCGAAGATCGAATTACATCAAAAATGGATTTTAAATCTAGGATGGTTTTAATCCAAAATAAAACATATCGTTATGTAAATTTAGAAAACTTAAAAAATTATATAGTCATTTTTATTGCTGGAATTTTATCTTTAGTTTATTCATCTCTTTCTGATTCAATTTCGCTAAATTTTATATTGTTCCATCTTTTTATGTATCTAACTCTTTCTAAAAATGTTGCTAAAATCGTAGAAATAGTTATGCATCAAGAAGAATATAAATACTATAAATGTCTCTATAAATATTACTCGATGGAGTAAAAATATATTATTAAAATATATTTGTTGCTAAAACCTATGTTATAATTAACACATGGAATTAGATTTTAACAACGAATTAGATATAGATTTGTCAGAATATGAAAATTTATACAATAAATTATTTGCAAAAACTTTAAAATTACTCAAAAAGAATGAAAATTCAATTATGAGCGTTACTTTTGTTGATAAACCAACAATTCACGAAATCAATAAAACATATCGTTTTAAAGATGCACCAACAGACGTTATTAGTTTTGCTTTTTTAGACGATAAAAACGAAGTTATTATTGGCGATATTCCTGTAGATTTAGGTGAAATTTATATTTGCTACGAAGTAGCTGATGAAAATCGTCAAAAATATCAAAATTCAATAAAAAGAGAGCTTTGTTTCTTATTTGTTCATGGCTTATTGCATTTATTAGGCTATGATCACCAAACAAAAGAGCAAGAAGAGCAAATGTTCCCGTTACAAGAAGTAATTTTAGAAGGAGAATTGTAAATGACAAAAGAAGAATTAATTTTAAAAGCAATCGAGGCAAGAGAACTTTCATATTCTCCATATTCAAAATTTAAGGTTGGCGCTGCAGTTTTAACAAGCGATGGTGAAGTGTATCTAGGTACAAATATCGAAAATGCAAGCTTTGGATTATCAATGTGTGCTGAAAGAAACGCTTTATTTAACGCCTATTGCCATGGAATTAATCAAGAAGATATCGAAGCTTTAGCAATTGTTGCTGATACAGTTCTTCCAGTATCTCCATGTGGTGCTTGTAGACAAGTCATTAGTGAATTATTTCCTCGTGATAAACCAATTTATTTAGCAAATTTAAATTGCGATATAAAAGTTACAAACGTTGATGAATTATTACCATATTCATTCGACAGCTCAGATTTATAATTATGAAAAGTGGATTTGTTGCAATCGTAGGAAAACCAAATGTTGGTAAATCTACAATTTTAAACGCAATTATTGGTAGCAAAATTTCAATTGTTACATCGAAAAACCAAACTACAAGAAACTCAATTCAAGGAATTTATAACGATGATGACTCACAAATCATTTTTATAGATACTCCAGGTATTCATAAACCACGTTCAGTTTTGGGCGAAATGATGGATAAAGCGTCATATTCATCAATTAGAGACTGTGATATCGCTTTATTTATTGTTGATGCAAGCAAAAAATTTGATGAAGGTGACCAATATTTATTCGATCATTTAAATTTTGATTGTAAATTAATCGTTGTTTTCAACAAAATTGATGAAACAAATATTGAATTAATTAGCGAACTTAAGAAAAAATATCAAGAACGCTATAATCCTATTAATATAATAGAAACAAGTGCTATCGAAAAATTTGGATTAGATGATTTGATAAAGAGTATTAAAAATAATTTAGAAGAAGGTCCTCAATATTATGACGTTAATACAGTAACTAATATGGATCTGGCTTTTAGAATCCAAGAAATTATTAGAGAAAAAATGCTGGTTTTACTTAAAGAGGAAGTTCCTCATTCAACTACGGTAATATGTACAGATATTGTAAAAGATTCAAATCCATTAGAGATTTATTGCAAAATTATTGTTGAAAAAGAAAGTCAAAAATCAATTGTCATCGGTTCTAAAGGAAAAATGATCAAAAAAATCGGAATTAGAGCTAGACATGATATTGAAGATATGATGGGAAGGCATATTGATTTGAAATTGTTAGTTCAAGTAGTTGAAAATTGGAGAAATTCTAATAAATTTTTAAACAAGACATGGTTTAGAGAATAATGGAAGAAATTTCTGGAATAATAACTTCAGTTTCCCAATACAGAGAAAATGATGCAATAATCACAATTTTGAATGAAAATGGGCTTGATAGTGCAAAAATTCGTGCATTTTCAGGTAAAAACTCACATTTACATTCAATAATAGCTCCTTTAAACGAAGTAAAACTTGAAACTTATAAAGGTGGGCAAAAATATAAATCAGTTAGAGATGGGGCGATCATAAAACGTTTTTTTCAGCCACAAATCGAAGATGGTTTTCAAATATTATCTCTAGTTGAAGTATTAAAAGAATTAGTTTACAAGTTTCCAGTAGTGGATGATTTCACTAAAAATTACCAACTTTTAAAATTGACTGTTCAAAATTTCTCAAAAGATAATGCTGAAATCTGTGTTTTAAGTTACATAATTATTTTGATTAAATTATTAGGATACGATTTTAAAAATGAATTAAATTTAACAGATGACTTCGAATGTCTAATAAATGAATTGCTTTCAAAAAGATACAAAGAACTACTAAATTTTGATTATAAAAATATCAAAATGTCGAGATTAATTGTATTTTTTCTTGAAATGATAGAAAAATATTCAGAAACAAAAATAATTTCAAAAAATTTAATATAAGTACACTCATAGTACCTTGACAAGCATATCGATTATTTTTAAAATATCGAAGAGGTTTTTAATATGGATAATAAATTTGAGAAAATAGCAACACACTTACAAACAACAGGATATATATTTCAAGGATCGCAAATCTATGGTGGATTATCAAATTCATGGGATTATGGCCCATTAGGTAGTGAATTAAAGAACAATTTACAACAATTATGGTGGAAAAAATTCGTTAATGAACAGCCTACAAACGTAGGATTAGATACAGCTATATTAATGAATCCACGTGTTTGGGAAGCAACTGGACACGTTTCAACTTTTAATGATCCATTAATTGACTGCAAATCATGCAGAGGTAGATTTAGAGCCGATGATTTAATTTCAGAACAATATCCAGAAGTTGATGTTAATGCAATGTCAATGGAAGAAATGGGTAAATTTATTCAAGAGCACGAAGTAACATGTCCAACTTGTGGAAAACATAACTTCACTGATGTCAGACAATTCAATATGATGTTTAAAACTCATATTGGCGTTACTGAAGATGCAAAAAGCCTTGTTTATTTAAGACCTGAAACAGCACAAGGTGTTTTTGTTAATTTTAAAAATGTCCAAAGAGCCACGAGAAAAAAATTGCCATTAGGAATTGCAAATGTTGGCAAATCATATAGAAACGAAATCACTCCAGGGAATTTCATTTTTAGAACAAGAGAATTTACTCAAATGGAATTAGAATTTTTCTGCAAACCAGGAACAGATTTAGAATGGTTTAAATATTGGAAAGATTATTCTATTGATTTTGTCAAATCTTTAGGTGTAAAAGAGGAAAACTTAAGATTTAGAGATCATGAACCAGAAGAACTTGCTTTTTATTCAAAAGCAACAACTGATATTGAATACAAATTCCCATTCGGATGGGGCGAAATCTGGGGTATCGCAGATAGAACTGACTACGATTTAAAGAGACATCAAGATTATAGTGGTGAATCACTAGATTATTTAGATCCAACAAATAATGAAAAATACGTTCCTTATTGTATCGAACCAAGTTTAGGCTTAGATAGATTATTCTTAATGATTACTGTCGATAGCTATGATGAAGAGACTCTCGAAAATGGTGAAATTAGAAAAGTTATGCATTTAAATCCAGCTTTGGCTCCATTTAAAGCAAGTATTTTACCATTAAGTAAGCAATTAAACGAAAAAGCAAGAGAAATTTTCAATGATTTAATTCCTTATATTAGAGTAAATTACGACGATACAGGAAGCATTGGTAAAAGATATCGTAGAAATGATGAAATTGGGACACCATATTGCATCACTGTTGACTTCGAAACTGCAAATGATGAAAGTGTCACTGTTAGAGACAGAGATACAATGTTACAAGAAAGAATCAAAATTTCAGAACTAAAAGATTATTTATTCAAAAAAACATTTTATAAATGATAGAAAACTTATTTCAAATTGCTAACGAGATTTTAAAACAAGCTGATATAGTTGAAGTTGCATCGCATTTTATTAAAGTTGAAAAAAGCGGTAAAAACTACATAGCACTATGTCCTTTTCATGATGATAAAGAATACGGAAACTTTTATATCAGCAAAACAAAAGGTATTTTTAAGTGTTTTTCCTGCGGAGCTGGTGGAAACGCCATAAATTTCGTTCAAAAAATCACACATTGTACCTATGAAGAAGCAGTTTTAAAAACTGCTGAGATAATAGGATTCGATGATGAACGTTTAAAAGGCGCCAAAATCAAGAAATATGTCAATCCAGAAGAAGAAGAAATCAGAAATTGTTTAAAAAATATCTCGGATTTTTATTCAACAAGCTTATTTTTAAGCGAAGATGGAAAAGATGCGCTAGAATATCTTCATAATCGTGGTCTTGATGATGAAACAATTAAATATTTTAAGATTGGTTTTTCTCAAACAAACGGAAAAAATACCATTGATTTCTTAAAATCAAAGAATTTTTCATTAAAAACTATCAGCGAGACAGGTATTTTAAACCTTGAATCAACACCTTATAGAGATACAAATTCCGGGAGAATCGCTTTTTCAATCACAGATAGAAATTCAAATGTAATTGGTTTCAGTTGCAGAAAATTTAGAGAAAGTGATACTTCAGTTGCAAAATACATAAATACAAGTTCAACTAAATTATTTAACAAAAGTACAATTTTATACAATTTCGATAACGCAATAAATGAAGCAAATAAAGTAAAATACGTCTATTTATTAGAAGGATTTATGGATGTTATTGCATGTTACAGAGCAGGTGTCAAGAGTGCTGTAGCTATAATGGGTACAGCATTAACTCAAGAAAATATTCAACAACTCAGATATTTAAAAGCTGAGATTAGAGTATGCCTTGATTTAGATAGTCCTGGCCAACTTAATATGTATAAAATAGGAAAACAACTTGAAGAATCTGGTTTATCTTATAAATTTGTGAATAATGATGTTGATTTCACAGAAAAAGATGCTGACGAAATACTTTCAAAGTATGGAGAGGAAAAATTAAGGTCTTATTTAACAAATTTAGTTAGCTATGGAGAATGGTTAATCAACTATTTACGTAAAAATCTAGATTTATCTTTATTAGACGGAAAAAGGAAATTCATTAACAGTATGATCCCTTATTTATCATCAATTAAAGAAGATATCGAACTTGAATATTATATTACAACAGTATCAAAAATTACTGATTTAGACAAAAAAGTAATTATTAACGCTTTAAAAAAGTATAATCGCAACAATAAAAAAGACAATATTGTTTCAACCGATTACACAGAAACACCTACACAAGTTAAAAAATCGAAAAATCAAGTAATTTCAAAACTTCAACTTGCAGAAAAAGAATTACTACATTACATGTTAAATAACAAAGAAGTAGTTGATAAGTTTGAAGTACAATTGAGTTATTTTATAACACCAGAATATAAAGATATTGCAAATTTAATCGCTGATTACATATTAAATGTTAAAGAAGATGATGAATATAACGTTAAATCTATCATTTCATATCTTTCAAATAGCGATGTAAAAATCAATAACAAAGAACAAATCACTAACGATTTGATTGATTTATCATTAAATTCGATGAAAATCCCACCCTATAGTGATGAAATATTTAAAGAACTTGTGGAAACAATCAAAAATGAACGTCAAACGATTTCAAACTTAGATTTTTACAAAACTTCATCGAAAAACATGTCAGAAATAGAAAAATCTAAATACGCAAAAGCATGTCTTAACAAAATTAAAAATCAGATTACTGAACTGGATAAAAAAAGGAGGAATTAAAATGGCTGCAAAAGCAAAAAAACAATTAGCTGAAAACACTGAGGAAGAAGAAATTATTGAGGATGATTACATTCCTGAGCAAGACGAAACGGATGATGATAAGAAAAAATTAGAACAAATCATTAAACAATTCGAAACTAAATATAAAGGTACAAAGTTCATTGATCAGCAAGAATTTTATGAAGCTACCTCATTTTTAGATGTCTCAGATGAACAATATATCAAAATTTTCGAAAAGTTTAAAAAAGCAGGTTTTGAAGTCGGATCAGAAGATGAAGAAGACCTAGATGATGAAGATATTCCTGATAATTTTTCAGAAGAAGACTTAGAAAATCAAGAAGATGACTTCGATGATACAGATTTTGATGAAGAATCATCTGGCGAAGCTCGTGAACTTGACATGGCTACATTTGATAACTATGAAAACACAGATGTAAAAGTTAACGATAGTGTCAAATTATACTTAAAATCAATTGGAAGAGTTCCATTATTAAAGCAAGAAGAAGAAATTGACTTAGCTATAAAGATCCAAAATGGCGATATGAGAGCAAAAAACAAATTAATCGAAGCAAATTTAAGATTAGTTGTTTCAATTGCGAAACATTATATCGGTAGAGGCATGCAACTTCTTGATTTAATCGAAGAAGGAAACTTAGGATTGATGAAAGCAGTTGATAAATTCGACTACACAAGAGGATATAAATTCTCAACATATGCTACTTGGTGGATTAGACAAGCAATTACAAGAGCTATTGCAGACCAAGCTAGAACAATTCGTATTCCTGTTCACATGGTTGAAACTATTAATAAAATTACTAAAGTTCAACGTCAATTAGTTCAAGAATATGGTAGAGAACCAACATGCGAAGAAATTTCTGCAAATATGGACAATAGTGCATACACACCAGAAAGAATTAGAGAAATTTTGAGCATGTCAATGGAACCAGTTTCATTAGAAAGTCCAATCGGCGAAGAAGATGACAGCCATTTAGGTGACTTCGTCGAAGATAAAGACTCAATTTCTCCTACTGATTACACAACAAAATCAATGTTAAGAGATGCTTTATACAACGTTATGAACGACTTAACTGATAGAGAAGAGAGAGTTTTACGTTTACGCTATGGTTTAGATGATAATAAGCCTAGAACTCTTGAAGAAGTTGGAAAAGAATTTGGTGTCACAAGAGAACGTATTAGACAAATCGAAGCAAAAGCTATACGCAAATTAAGACATCCAAATAGACAAAAGAAATTAGACGACTTTTGATCTAAAAAATGATTTCTGAAAGAATCAAAAAAATAGCAAATTTAATTGAAGATAGTGGTGATTTAGCAGATATTGGTAGCGATCACGGCTATCTTCTTTTTGAACTAGCAAAAAACGGTTTTTCACACAAACTTTTAGGCGTCGAAAACAAAAATGGACCATTTAATGCCCTTTTAAATGAAGTAAAAAACATTAATTTTGCTTATAAATGTGACATAAACGCCATATTGAGTGATGGAATCAAAGATTTAACTCCTAATTTCGTAAATGTTGTAATTGCAGGAATGGGCTATACTTTAATTAAAAAAATCATTCTATCAAATATTGAAAAAACTTCATTTATCAAAAATTTTTATATTGATGCGCATACAAATATAGAAGAAATCAGGCCTTTCTTTTTATCAATCGGATATGATGTTTTTAATGAAACTATGATTTTTGAAAAAGGTATTTTTTATAGTCTAATTCACTTTAAAAAGACGAAAGAAATACAAAAATATAATAAAAATGAGTTAAAATACGGACCAATCAATATTAATAGAAAAGAAGAAACGTTTGTTTTATATTTAAAATCTAAACGCGAAGAGTTTAAAAGAATTTATAATGATTTGCCTGAAAATAATAAAAAAAGAGATGAAATAATGATATATATCAAAGAAATAGAGGAAATTTTAAATGAAAACTAAATTATTACTTAAAAAATTGTCGGCTTATTTTCCAAAAAAGATAGCAGATTCACGTGATTATATCGGAATTCAAGTGAATAAAATAAAAGAAGAAACAAATACTATTTTTTTGTGCTTAGATTTTGATGAAATTACTTATGATTACATTATAAAAAATCACCTTGAAGATAAAATTGATTTAATTATTACTCATCATCCTTTTATTTTCGGCAAAAAAAGTAAAGTTTTGAAATTTGATGAGAAGAAAAGGCTACTTTATGAAAAAATGGAGCAATTAAATATTCCGATTTATAGTTATCATACGAATTTTGATACAGGTAAAAATGGTATGAATGACGCTCTTGCTGAATCATTAGATCTGCAAAACATTAAGCAACTACAACTTGAACCAATGGCAAGAGGTGGAGAATTAAAAGAAGAAATGGATGTCATTGAATTTTCACATTACGCTTTAGAAAAACTTAAAGTTGATTATGGTACTTTAATCAATGAAGGTAAAAAAAGAATCAAAACTGTTGCAATAATTGGTGGTGGCGGATGGCATTCATATGAAATTGCGCAAAAAGAAAACTACGATATCTTCATCAGTGGTGATATTCCTCACCATGGAAGAAGGGGCGTAGTTACTTCAAAGTATAATTTTTTAAATGTTCCACATGAAGTTGAAAGAATTTTCATGCCTCAAATGGAAAAAGTGCTAAAATCTATTAATTCAGACTTTGAAATTCTATCTTTGAATCACGAAGATTTACCTTTATTGATTTGTAATAAAAGTAATTGTATATCTCTAAAATAATATTTTTAGAAACACTTCCATCTGATACAATAACAATATTTTTGTCATCGTTTACATTAAGTAGCATTGCTTCAGTGACTGAACCAACAGTAGCAAAATAAACATTTTTATTAGATAAATGATAGTAATTTAATAAATATTTTGTTGGTTTTTTATAGCAAGAAACATTTAAAAGCAAATCGCCTTCCTTAATATTCTCAGCGATGACTTTTTTCTTTGCGTAATTTTCATCAGATATATTTTTGTTAATTACAGCTTTTGGTAAAAAAGCGTGTATTTTTCTTAATGCTCTAATCAATACATCTTCAGATGCATCACTTTGGAAAATAACAATTGTAGATTCTTTATTATATTTTTTCTTAAAAATTTTGCGATTATAAACAGAAGTTGTTGAAGAAAGATCGTAAAATAAGAAACCGTGTCTTGTTTCATTAGCTAAATAATCAGCTTCAACAGTATTAACATTCGCAACATAAATGATAGTTTTATTTTTGTTTTGCAAAATAAAATCACGTTTTTCAATAATAGTTGGCGATGTACAATCATAGTGAATTAATTTTCTTTTTTGAATAATCTTTATGAGTTCACTTTTTGTTCCATAAGGAGAAGTTATTATAATTGTGTCTTTTTTTACATTATTCAAGAAGTCACCAAAGCCAATAGGTGGTATGATAATGTTTTTAATACCTAATTTTTTAATTTCGTCTTTAATTGGATCACCATTTAAAACGTTACCGAGCATAACAATATCGCTATATGGATTTTCTGCTCTAGCTCTTTTACAAACTTCTAAAACTGTTGTTAATGTTTTTGAGTAACCAAAAGGTTCAACTAATACTGTATTCATAAAATAATTTTAACATTTTTGATGAAAAATGCACCTTAAATATATTAAAATCTATTGTATGAAATTTTCAACATTTAATATTAAGCCACAACTTATAGAGATTTTAGCTAAATTAGGATATGTAAATCCTACAAAAGTTCAAGAAGTAGTTATTCCAAAAGCCTTAAAAAATGAAAATATTATTGTAAAAAGCGAAACAGGAAGTGGAAAAACTCATGCTTTTTTAATTCCATTGCTTTCAAACGTAAAATTCAACAAAAAATTACAAGCAATCATTCTAACTCCAACGCGCGAACTCGGAAGACAAACTTATGCCTTTATCGATCAAGTTAGAAAATATGAATATTACAAAAATTTACAAGTTAAATTATTTGTTAGTGGTGAAGATACAGTAAAGGATTTGAAATCATTTAACAATGGTTCAGAAATTATTATTGCAACACCTGGAAAGCTAAATTATTTAATTGAAAATTCTTCTCTATCTTTAGAAGATGTAACTACTGTAATTCTTGATGAAGCTGATATGCTTTTTGATAGTGGATTTTTTGAAGATATTGATAAAATCATTAAAAAAATACCTCAAAAACCACAAATTGAAGTATATAGTGCCACAATTTCCAATAAAGTTAGAGACTTTTTAAGAAAATATATTTCACCTGATTTTATCTTAACAGTAAATGAAGAACATAATACTTCATCAACAGTTAATCATCATTTCATCAACACAAAGCATAATGATAGATATCAGTTAATTTTAGATTTTATAAAAATCAAAAACCCATATTTCTTGCTTGTTTTTGCCAACTCTAAAGATGAAGTTACTAAAATTTACAATTTCTTATCATCAAATAACCTTAATTCAGGAATAATTAGCGGTGCGTTAGAAGCAAGAGAAAGAAAAAACATGCTAAGAAGAATTAAAAATAACGAATTCCAAGTAGTTGTTTGCTCTGATTTAGCTGCTAGGGGTCTAGATATTGAAAATGTTACTGATGTTTTAAATTTTGATTTACCAAATAACATCGAATACTACTATCATAGAGCAGGTAGATCCGGAAGAAACTATAAAAACGGAGATTGCTACTCATTTTTTGATAATGACACTACAAATATTCCACTAAAACTCATTCGTGATGGACTAAAAGTTGATTATTTAAAATTCAAAGATGGCGAATTAATTGAAGATTCACCAATTATAAAAGAAAAAATCACTAAAAAAAGGCATACAAATAACGATTTAGAAAAAGAAATTAAAAAAGCTAAATCAAAAGCAATGGGTAAAACTGTCAAACCTGGTTACAAGAAAAAAGTTAAAACTGCGATTGATAAAGTCAAAAGAAAACATAAAAGAGAAATTATCAAAAAAGATATCAGAAGACAAAGAGAAGAAAGATATAGACAAGAGAGTAACAAAAATTGACAGATAGAAAATTAGGTATTTGTGTTGCAACAAAACCACATGTAGATATAAATTGTTTAGTTAGATGCATCGAAACATGTGTGTACAATAATGTAGATTATTTTATTTTAGATTTAATTCAACAAAAGTTTGTTTACAACGATGCATTTGATACACTAGCTAAAAGCAACGTCATACCGATTGCAGAAAAATTATCATTTGATTTAACAAAAATATATATAACTTGGAAAGCATTTTCAAATTATAATGAAAAATCTTTCAATTTTTACAAAGAAATATATAAATTTGATCGAGTCTATCGAATTTTTTCGACAATTTTAGTAAGAAAATACATTTTTTGTTTTAATTTGCCAAAAGAAAATGATGATATTAAATTGTATTTTGAAAATATAAAAACATTTCTTTTTGAAGTCCAATCAAGATATAAAAACATTGAAATTTTTATTCAAAATTCAACAAATTCTACCGTTAATTTCAACAATGACGCTAAAAGCATAAAGAAATTACTAAATTTTTTAAACAAGAATAACATAAAAGCAAAATGCTTTATCGATTTATTTAGCTTCTTAACATTTTATGGAGATGGAATTAAATCTGCTAAATTTTTATTTAATTCTTTATTTAAAAATCTTACAAGTGAAGAGGTAGAAGGTGTAATTCTTTCAAATATTTCAAAATTTAATCAAAAAAAGTGTGAATTTGCACAAAAAGGCTATTATGATTTAGATTTTTATAGAGATATAGCATCTAACAATATTACCAAAAACTTAGATTTGATTATTTATAAAACAATGTGCAACGTTAAGAATGCTGAATTATTCATTGATTTTTCAAAACTTACTAAAGATAGATGTATCGATGTTAAAACATCATACACAGATTATCTATTTTATGACCCAAGGGAAAGTTAAAATTTGTTAATTTCTTCAAAAAGAGCTTCAAGAGCTTCGCTTTGATTAACAGTTTTTATAATATTTCCCTTTTTAAATATAATAAAGCTATTATTTCCGCCAGCAATTCCTAAATCTGCAGCTTTTCCTTCACCTACGCCATTAACAATGCAGCCCATAATTGCAACAGTAATGTATTTTTTGTGTTCAATTAAATAATTTAACACTTGATCAGCTATTTTTGCTGTATTAGTAACTTGGCATCTGCCACATGTTGGGCAAGAAATAATAGTTGGATAATTTGGATATAATCCTAAATCATGTAACAATCTAACACATGTTTTGATTTCTTTTTGTGGATTATGAGTTAAAGAAATTCGAATTGTATCACCAATTCCATCCAAAATAAGTGGTGAAAGTGCACTAACTGAGCGAATAATTCCAATTTCATCATAACCGCTTTCAGTAACACCAATATGAAGTGGGTAATCAGTTTTTGAAGAAATTAATCGATAAGCATTTAATGTAACAAGTGGATTTGACGCTTTTACAGAAATAACAAGATTTCTAAAATCATATTTTTCAAACTTTTCGATATATTTTAAAGCACTAGAAACAAGTTTTTCCTCTTCAGAAAGATTTGCGTTTATTAAATCTTTCTCTAAAGAACCCTTATTAACGCCAATTCTGATAGGAACATTATACTTTTTTGCAGTATTGATTATTTCGAGTAATTTTTGATCATCACCAATATTGCCAGGATTAATTCTTATTTTATCAGCACCATTTTCAATTGATAAAATTCCTAATTTATAATCAAAATGAATATCAGCAACAAGAGGAATATTGATTAATTTCTTAATTTCTTTGATGGCCAAAGCGTCTTCTTCGTCTAAAATACTGACTCTCATTAAATCTGCACCTAAAGAAGCACATTCATTTATTTGTTTTGCAACTTCTAAAACATTTGAAGTTTTAATATCGCACATTGATTGAATTAATATTTTGTCTTGACCGCCAATAGTTATATTTCCTATAGTAATTTTTCTGGTTTTTTCTCTAATTTTCATATTTTTTATTATATAAAAATATAATAATTATAGAAACAAAAACTGATTTGTGCTAGAATTTTAAAGCATTATGGCGAAAGGAGTGATATTATGCGCGATAACATTATCTTAAAATGTACAGTTTGTGGAGAAGAACAATATATCACATCAAAAAACAAGAAAAACAATCCTGATAGAATTGAAAAGAAAAAATATTGTCCACATTGTAGAAAAGTTCAAGTTTTCAAAGAAAAGAAATAATAAAGAATGATAAAAGTATTTCGTTTTGATAACGATTATAATGAATTTAGCGCAAATACCTACGTTATTGGCGAAAAAGGACATCCTTGTGTAGTTATTGACCTAGGTTCAACGCAACAAAGAATTATAGATTATATCAAACAAAATCATTCCTCTTGCTCTGGAATTTTATTAACACATGGTCATTTTGATCATATAAGAGGTATTGAAAATTTCTTAAAAACATTTACTTGTACAACATTTATCGATAAATCAGATGATGAATTACTAGATAATCCTAGATTAAATGGTAGTGCATCATTGAAAATTGAAAAAATTCAAGTAAAAGTTACAAATAAATATCTTTTAGATGATGAAGATGAAATAAATTTCGGAAACGGACTATTATTTAAAGTAATTGAAACACCATTTCACACTTCTGGAAGTGTTTGCTTCTTATATGAAAAAGAAAATGCTATATTTACTGGCGATACTTTATTCAAAAATTCAATCGGAAGAACAGATTTACCTACCGGAAATGAAAGATTAGCTAAAAACAGCCTAGAAAAACTAAAAAAATTAGATCAATCTATAAAAGTTTATCCAGGACATGGTGATGAAACTACTTTAAAAAGAGAATTTGAAAATAATCCATATTTAAAATAGAAAGGAGAAAAAATGAACGTTACAGAATTAAGGCCTGGTAATTATTTTACTGAAGAAGGCAATTTATATTTAGTACTCGATATTTTATTAAATAAAACTGCAATGCGTAAAATGGTTGCTAAAGTAAAAATTAAAAATATTAGAACTGGCGCAATCACTGAAATGAGTGCAAATAGTGGATACCAAGTTGAAACTATTAGATTAGATAAGAAAAAAATGAATTATTTATATGATAGTGGCGATTTCTTAGTATTCATGGATAATGAAACTTATGAACAAATTGAAATTCCTAAAGCAAGACTTGAATGGGAAATCAATTTCTTAAAAGAAAATACAGAAGTCGATGTTACAACTTATGAGGATGAGATTCTTGGAATTGCATTACCTGCAAAAGTAGTATTAAATGTTACACATTGTGAACCAGCAGTTAGAGGCGATACAGTCAATAAAGCTATGAAAGACGCAATAGTTGAAACTGGATTAAAAATCAGAGTTCCATTATTCGTCAATGAAGGCGATGATGTTTTAGTCAGAACAGATACTGGTGATTACGACGGAAGAGCTAACTAATTAATATGATGGAGTGGTGGCAAGTACTATTGTGGTGCATCTTCACTTTCATACTTGGTGGAGCAGCAGGCTTTTTTGGAGGTAGATATTACTTCAAAAAAGAACTTCAAAAAAACCCACCAATTAATGAAAAAATGATTCGAGTTATGTATCAACAAATGGGTAGAAAACCTAGCGAAGCTCAAATCAGAAGCATAATGAATAGTGTTAACAAACAAAAATAAAATTGATTAAAATAGATCTGCAAAAGCTTGAAAAAGTGGTGCAGATCTTTTTCTTTTCAAAATATTGTGGAAAACTGATACAAAGTCAATTAAAAAGTCGAATTAATTCGACTTTTTTTAATATAAGCAATGTTTTATGTAGATTTCCACATGGTTTTTAATGTACTAGAAATGTACTAGAAACCTACTAGAAATGTACTAGAAATGTACTAGAAACCTACTAGTTTCCTACTAGCGCTATTTCATCCAATGTATTTTGTTTTCAGTTCCATTTCTAATCCTTTTGATATTTTCTTTGTGTTTGAATATCAAAAGGATGCAAGCAAATGTGCATAATATAGGTAAATAAATGCAGCAATGAGGACCGTATTCAGTAAACATAAAATACCCTGCGATCGTTCTACCGAATATGAGATAAATAACATAATTTGTCCAACCAAATACAGCAATTAAAACTGATGTAACAATAGAAGCAGCTGAAACCATTTTTGTTTTTTTGAGTGTTAAAAAGAAGCAAGAACCAAATATAGGAAATGATAACCATGTAAGAGCTAATGATAATCCAGCGTATGTTGAAACAATTTTTCCACCTTTGAATTTAATAAAACAACTATATGAATGTCCAATCATTGCGCCTAATGCAACAAGATAATAAGTTAATTCTGCCAAAGTATTACCTTGACCAAAAGCATTATAATCATAATTTTCACCAAGCATGAAGTCTCTTGCTGGTTCAAAATATGTAAAAAATAAGAAAGTTCCTATAAAAGGTATCATTAATTTCAGCATATCTAGAATGATAGTAATTAATCCAGCCTTCTTCGAAACAACTCTTCCAACATTAGTCCCACCAGGATTATGGCTACCTAACTTCCTTGGATCAACATGATAGAAAACTTTACAAATTATGACACTATTTGGAATCGATCCAAGAAGATATCCAAGTGTCAAACAACCTAATAAGACTAATACCCTAAAAAATCCCATGGACATATTCTACAACAAAAGAAATAAAGTCTATATCTTTTTATTTATGAATATCAAAAAATGAAATCTTAGATTTTTTTGATTTTAATATTTATATTAAAAGCAAATTTTTGCATTTTTTGAGACCAATTTTTATGTTAAAATACATTTCGGATTAATGTTTATGGAAAATTATAACGCAAGTAATATTGAATTATTAGAAGGTCTAGAAGGTGTTAGAAAAAGACCTGCAATGTATATCGGAAGCACAAATGCAACTGGTTTACATCATTTAGTATGGGAAATTGTAGATAATGCAGTTGATGAAGCATTAAATGGCTATGGTGATAAAATCACCGTTACTCTTCATAAAGATGGATCATGCTCGGTTCAAGACGAAGGTAGAGGAATTCCTTGTGATATACACAAAGCAACAGGAATACCTGCAATTCAATTAATTTTTACTACTTTACATAGCGGTGGTAAATTTTCAGATACAGCATATAAATCTAGTGCTGGTTTGCATGGTGTTGGAAGCTCTGTAACCAACGCTTTAAGTGTATATTGTGATGTTACAGTATGCAATGATGGTAAGATTAATCATATTAGATTCGAAAATGGTGGAAAAAAGATTGGAAAACTTGAAGTTTTAGGTAATACATACAAACATGGAACAACGGTGCGCTTTAAACCTGACCCAAAAATCTTTTCAACAGTTGAATTTAGTTACGATCGTATCAAAAGTCATCTTCAAGAAAGCGCATTTTTGCTTAAAAAAGTTAGATTTTTACTTATAGATGAAAGAACAAACAACAAAGATGAGTTTTATTATGAAAACGGATTGAAAGAATATGTCGAGGAACTTAATCAATCAAAGATTAAAATTGGTCCAGTTTTTACATTTGAAGATACTTCAAACGAAATCAATGTAGAAATTGCACTTCAATATTGTTACAACGATTATAACGAAACAATCAGAAGTTATGTAAATAATGTACATACTGGAGATGGCGGAACACATGAAACTGGTTTTAGATTAGGCATAACTAGAGCTGTTAACGATTACGCTGAAAACAATAATTTATTGAGAAATAAGCAAAAACTTGAGGGCAGCGATATCAGAGAAGGCTTGACAGCAATAATTTCTTTGCGTTTACCTGAATCAATTCTTGAATTTGAAGGCCAAACAAAAGGCAAATTAGGAACTCAACAAGCCATGAGCATTGTAAATAACCTAGTTTATTCAAAATTTTCATATTATCTAAACGAAAATAAAGAATTTGCCGTTAAACTTATAAAAAAATGTCAAGATTCAATGAATGCTCGTCTTGCAGCAAGAAAAGCAAAAGATGAAGCAAGAAATCATAAAAAAGCAAAAGAACAAATTCTTTTAAGCGACAAATTAACACCAGCACAAAGTAAAGAATTTGATAAAAACGAACTTTTTATCGTTGAAGGTGATTCTGCTGGTGGAACAGCTAAAAAAGGAAGAGATCCTAGATATCAAGCTATTTTGCCATTAAGAGGAAAACCTCTAAACACAGATAGTTTAACTATGGATAAAATCTTGCAAAATACTGAATTTGCAACAATTATTAACACGATTGGTGCTGGTGTTGGACCAAATTTTGATATCGAAGAATCACATTATGGAAAAATTATCATCATGACCGATGCTGACACTGATGGTGCTCATATTCAAACTTTACTTTTAACTTTCTTTTATAATTACATGAGGCCATTAATTACAGAAGGCAAGGTATATGTTGCTGTGCCTCCTTTATATCGAATTTTTAAAACAGATAGTAAAGGAAAAACTGTAGAAACTTATGCTTGGGATAATATTGGATTAAATGAAGCAAAGCAAAAAATTGGCGCTGGCTATAAAGTTGCACGTTACAAAGGATTAGGTGAAATGAGTGATACTCAACTTAGAAACACTACAATGAACCCTAAAAATAGATTATTAATTCAAGTAAATATTGGCGATCCATTAAGCGTTGAAAATAAAATCGCTGTTTTAATGGGTAAAGATGCTGATAAACGTAAAAAATGGCTTGAACAAAACGTTGATTTTAACGAACAAGATGAATTTATCGAGGAGGTAAAGCATTAATATGGCTAAAAAAGTTATTGAAGAAGCTCCTATTATTGAAAATATTAATAACGAATCACTCGATGGAATCATGGGCGATAGATATGCAGTTTATGCAAAATATGTCATCCAAGATAGAGCAATTCCAGATGTTAGGGATGGCTTAAAACCTGTTCAACGTAGAATTATTTATAGCATGTTCCAAACCGGAAATACTTTTGAAAAGCAAACAAGAAAATGTGCAAAGATTGTTGGTGATGTCATGGGTCGTTTTCACCCACATGGTGACTCCTCAATTTATGAAGCCTTAGTTAGACTTTCTCAAACATGGAAAATGTCCATGCCACTTGTTACTTTTCAAGGAAATAATGGTTCAATCGATAACGATCCAGCAGCTGCTTATCGTTATACTGAAGCAAAACTAAATGAATTTAGTGAATTATTAATTCAAGATATCGATAAAAATACTGTTGATATGTCATTAAATTTTGATGACACAGAATTTGAGCCAGTAGTTTTACCATGCAGATATCCAAATTTATTTGTTAATGGTAGTGATGGAATCGCAGTTGCAATTGCAACATCAATTCCTCCACACAATTTAGAAGAAATGTGTAATGCAGCAATTTATAGGTTAGAAAATCCAAACTGCAGCCTTGATGAACTATTAGAAATTGTTAAAGCACCAGATTTTCCAACTGGAGGTATAATCTATAAAAGTAGTGGGATTCGTGATATATACGAAACTGGTAAGGGTAAAATTGAAATTGCATCAAAATTTTCAATTAATAAAGATAATAAAAACTACAACGAGATTATAATTACTGAAATTCCATATGGAGTTGTTAAGCAACAACTAGTTGTTTCTATTGATAAAATTAAAAAAAGCAAAGAAGTTGATGGAATTTTAGAAGTTAGAGATCTTTCTAGCGGTGATGAAATTAAAATTGTCATCGAACTTAAAAAAGATATCGACCCAGAAATTATCGTTCAATATTTAATGAACAAAACAAACTTGAAGATTTCTTACACATCAAATATTGTCGCAATTTGTAATAAACACCCTGAAACATTAGGTTTAATCAAATATTTAGATTATTATAACGATTATCAAAAAGAAGTAATAATCAAGAGAAGTAAATTCGACCTTGAAAAATCAAAAAATAGACATCATATTATCGAAGGTCTTATTAGATCTCAATCAATTATTGATGAAATCATTAAAATTATTAAAAAGAGTGAAGATAAAGCTGATTCAAAACGTAATTTAATGAAAACTTACAATTTTAGTGAGCCTCAAGCAGAAGCAATTGTTACAATGCGTTTATACAGATTATCACATACAGATGTCTCTATATATATAAAGGAAAAGGAAGATCTTGAAAAAGCAATTAAAGAATTAACTGAAATAATAGAAAATCCAAATAAATTAAAACGCTTAATAATCAATGATCTTAAAAACATTGTTAAAAAATTTGGGATACCAAGAAGAAGTTTAATTATTGATAAAAAAGAAGAAGTTTCAATCGATAAACGTGATTTGATCGCAAAAGAAGATGTTTACGTTGTCATTACGCGTGATGGATACATTAAAAGAAGTACGATTAGAAGCTATTCTTCATCAAATGGATCTTTACCAGGTGTAAAAACAAATGACGTCATTGTTTTAAATACAATTTGTAACACAGTCGATTCCATTGTTTGTATCACATCAAAAGGTAATTACTTAACAATTCCAGTTCATGAAATATTTGAAAATAGATATAAAGACGAAGGAAAACACATTAATTATCTTTGTAACTTACCTCTAAATGAAAATATAATTAGATGTTTTGTGATTAAAGATTTCACCAAAGAAGCTGAAATTTGTACAGTTTCAAGCCAAGGAAACATCAAAAAAACATCATTACTTGACATCAATTCATCATTAACCACAAAACCAACTGGATTAATGAAGATTTTAAACTCTGATTATTTGGTTGATGCATGCTTATTAAATGGAAATTCAAACATTTTAACAACAACAAAAGAAGGATATTACACATATATCAATGAAAGTAACGTCCCAATTTCAAAACCAAAAGCATCTGGGGTCAAATTATTCTCAAAATTAGGTCCAAGTGACATTCCAATGAGCTGTATTTCATTTAGCAGTAAAGAAAGAGCAAAATTAATCTTTTTAACTGATAAAGGCATGATAAAAATTGTTGATATTAACTCTTTAAAACTAAAAGAACGTTACAAAGGTAAAGAACAAGTACTAAAAAGCTTCAAAAATGATTGTCATTCAACAATTTTTGTTGGAAAGGTTCCAAATATCAATGAACCAACAAAGTTAAATTGTTTAATTAGTGATGGATCTTTATTAAATTTAACTATTGATGATTATCATACAACATCACTTGATAAATATTGCAAGTGTTCAATTCCAGAATTACCTGAATCAAAATCAATAGTGGCAGTGTTTAACGATAACGCCGAAATAGTTGATTCTAAATTTAAAGTCGAATATTCAACAAATGTAGTTTCACCTGTTGAATTAAATATTTTTGGTGAACCACAAGAAGAACAGCCAAAAGATAAAAAGATAAAATTAGTAACAATTGATGCAAAAGAAAAAAACTCTCCTGAAGAACACGAGGAGAGAGTTGAGCAAATATCAATTTTTGATGATATGGGCGATTAAAGAGTATTAACTATAGAGATAATAAAAATTATTAAACAAGAAATTAAACCTAATAATGAAGCCACAAAAGTATGTGCCATTTTTGTGTTCATTCGTGAATAAGTTAGACAAATGGATGCAATAAAAAAACCAGCACCTATAATTGGTATAAATATAGTAAAGAAACCGCCAAATATCATTAAGACATTGGCTAGTTTTACATTAAAATCTGCTTCCTTAAAATTCATATCTATATATTAAACTAAACTGAATAAAAAATACATATTTTTTGCGTATAGTAGTTTTTTAGTAGGTTTCTAGTACATTTCTAGTAGGTTTCTAGTACATTTCTAGTAGGTTTTTAGTAGTTAGACTTATTTTTTGAAATGTAAAGATTGATTTTACCTACAAATATTTTAATAAAATGAATTATATATTATAATGTATATATGTTTACAAGATTAACTCCATTTGCTGTCTCACAAAACATCTACGATATTGATGTTAACTTTTTTGTAAAAAATAAAATTAAATATATTTTTTGTGATTTAGATAATACGCTTGATGCTTATTATTCTGAAATTGCATCAGATAAAGCAATTGATTTCAAAAATAAAGTGCAGAAAAAAGGTATTAAATTAATTGTTATTTCAAATAACACTAAAAAACGAGTATCAAAATACGCAAAATCGTTAAATTGTGACTATTTATACAGTACTAGAAAGCCATTAATATTCAAATTAAAGTCTTTTATCAAAAAAAATCAAATAGATAAAAATAACGCAATAATTATTGGCGATCAAGTATTTACTGACGTTTGGTTTGGCAATCGTTTAGAAATAAAGACGATTTTATGCGAGAATTTAGTTCCAAAAGATCAATTTTTCACAAAAATTAACAAATTTTTCGATAAATACATTAGGAAATATTTAACAAAGAAAGGTAAAATGAAAAGCTGGAGAGAATTATAATGGACAAACTATCAAAAATTCAAAGGTGTTATCATTGTGGAGCTATCCTTCAATGCGAAGATGAGACAAAAGAAGGATATATCGATTTCAACATTATTAATAAATATCCTGAAGGATTTTTGTTATGCAACAATTGTTTTTCAACGGAAAAATTCTCTAACGGCCCAAAAGAAGCATCATTTGATGAAGAATATACGAAGGTATTAGAAGAAATTAAAAGAAAAAATGCCTTAGTCGTTTACGTAGTTAACTTATTTAGTTTTGAAGGTTCGTTTATTAACAAAATAATCAAATTATTAAACGGTTTAGATATTTTAGTGGTTGGAAATAAGAGAGATTTGCTACCAGTTGATCTTAAAGAAGAAAAAATTAAAGAATATGTAAAACAAAAACTAAACGAAATTAAATTAAATGTTTTAGATGTTGTTACAACATCAACAGTAAATAAAACTTATGGCATTCATGAAATGTATAATGCGATTTTAAAATATAGTAATAATCGAGATGTTTATTTTTTAGGGGCGAGTACAAGTGGTAAATCAGCTTTAATTGAAAGTTTAATTAAAAATTACTCAAATAAAACCAATAAAGTAATCACAACTCATAAGTTTACAGACACTGAATTAATAGGATATAGCATTCCAATTAGTGATAAAAACTATATTTATGAGACACCAGGAACATCAATTGATAATTCAATACTTTCGAAAATCGATAGACAAATGCAGAATATTATCATTCCGAATGAATCTGTAAGTGCGAAAAAAGTTGTTTTAAACAAAAATACAGCTATTTTATTTGGTAGTTTATGTCAAGTCGAGTTACTTTCAAAAGGAAAAATGAATGCATATGTATATGTTTCTTCAAAAGTTAATATAAAAACTCATAAAAACAACAATGATACATATTTCAAAAAGCAAATTGAACGTAATAAATATCAACCTTCAAGCAAAAAACACAATACCTTCAAAGATTTTGATATTTACGATCTAGAAATTGAACAAATCGGTAAAAGAGATATCGGAATTGCTGGTTTAGGATGGATAACAATTGAAGGAAGTGCTCAAACATTTAGAATTTCAGTACCAAAAGGAGTATACGTGTATACATCACGTAGTAAAATGTAATTATGTTAAGTAATAAAAATAAAGCAGAAATTAAAAGATTCGCTCAACAAAACGAAAAATCTATTTTAAAAGTAAATGTAGGAAAGGATTTAATCTATAAAAACGTTGTAGAAATGATTAACAAAGCGTTTAATACAAGGGAATTGGTTAAAATTTGTTTTCTAAAAAGCTCAACGGCTCAAAAAAGCAAAAATGAATTAATAATTGATTTAACTAGTTTATTAAACTGTGAAGTAGTGCAAGTAATTGGGAATTCAATCCTTTTATATAAGCCAAACGATAAAATTTCCAATAGAATTGTGTTATCTAAATAAAAATGGATAAATTAAACGAAAAAATTCTCTTTGAACATATAAAATTTAGCAAAAATCAAGTTGAAGTAGCAGAAGAACTCTTCAACTTTTTGCTTACATACATTAACAAAAAAAGACTTTTGCACTCAATGTCAGTAGCGGAGCTTTCATATAGGGTGGCAATAGCAAACAATCTACCAAATCCTAAAAAATATTATGAAATTGGACTGCTTCACGATATTGCAAAAGATATTTCTAGCGAAAAATCTTACAATTTAATGGACAAATATTATAAAAATGACATTGATATGCCTGATTTTTCATATCATCAGTTTTTAGGCGAATTAATACTAATGAGAGATTTTGGAATTTTTGACAAAGAAATACTTGATGCAGTTAAATATCATTGTAGCGGAAATAGAGAAATGGACACTTATCAAAAAATCGTCTATGCATGCGATAAAATCGATCCAAGAAGAGGATACGATAGTAAGTTTATGATAGATGCTATGTTAGACGACTATGAAAAAGGTTTTATTTTAGTTTTGAATGAAAACCTGAAATTTCTAAAATCTAAAGTAAAAGAAGATAGTTCGACATTGATGAATAAGTATACAAAAGAGTGCGTTGAGTACTATTTATAGCTTTTTTAATGTTCAAAACTACTTCGCATAATATATATTAAGTAAAAAATTCAAAAAATAAAAAAGTAGGTTAAACAAATTTTAAATCAGAAAATCTGAAAAACCTACTAGAAATCTACTAGAAATCTACTAGAAATGTACTAGAAACCTACTAGAAACCTACTAATTTGGCAATTATAGATATTTTTTGGAAGGTATATGTTTATTAAAAATAATCTAGCACGTATAAGTCATTTCATTATCTTGATTTCTATAAGACACGCGAATTGAAGAATTGCTCTTAACAATTGCGCAGATAAAATCTTTGTACGATAAAAGTAATTTCAAATATTGATCTTTGTTTAGATAACAAACAGGAACAGGTTCAATATCATTTTCTTTATTTAATATGAATCTTGTTTTACTTGCAAAATTTATTTCGCATAAACTTCCAATTATCTCGCATGTGCCATCAAGTTGTGGCACTACTCCAATATTTACACTGATTTTGTTAATACTATCCATAAATGGATAAATAGGACAAATTAGTACGTGAGAATCATATTTAGCTGAATCAGCTAAAACAACACAAAAACCATAAATTATACGATTGTTGGACGAAATTCTTTTAATATATTTATAAACAAAACCTTTTCTCAAAGAGAAGGAATTATGTTTATCTTCATTATAGTTCTCTTTTTTAATTGCTTCTTCAGTCCATACCATTTGTTCAACAAGTTTGCTGCTTGTTTTTTCAACAATGAAATATCTTTTTTCATTATCACTTTTATCTGACATACTTTTAACCTCCTTTCACATAAATAAAAGGAGTCAAAATTAATTTTTTTAAAAATTTTTTTATTTTTTTAAGATTTTTTTAAAAACAATAGTTAATAAGTCAATAAACGCAAAGAAAATGACGATAATTAACGTCATTGCGATCATTAAATCGAAATTTGCATCAATTTTATATACATAGATTAATCGACCTAATCCCCATATTGAATCACTACCAACAAGTATTTCACTAACAATAGACACTTTAACACCTAAAGCTAGTGAATTTAGCACTCCTAATAAAAGATATGGGCTAGCTTGAGGAACAATGACATTAAAAATTGTTTTTCTTGTATAAAATCCTTCAATGACTAAAGAAGATTTAATATAAGGGTCAATATTTTCAATTCCACTAACAAAAGATTGATATAAAATAGGAAAAACAACCAAAAATGTAATAACTAGTGATGTAATGTAGGCATCACCTTTTGACACAAGAAATAAAACAAAAACGATGCAAGGCGTTGGAGCTAATTTTAATAAACCTACAAGAGGTGATAAAAAATATTTTACTTTAGAAAATAACCCTGCAATCAGCCCCAAAACAAAAGCCAATATAAATGAAGAAAAAATAGCAATAAATGTTCTTAAAAAAGACTCAAAAAAAGCCAAATAAAAAGATTTATTTGACATAATTGTACCTAATCCAAGGAAAATTTTATCAATTCCAGGAAAAAGCAATGGATCATTTATTAAAATTGCAATAATTTCAACTAAAACTAGAAGAAAAATTACGCCTAATGATTCATAAATATATTTCGAATATTTTTTAAGAAAAGGAAATATCTTCATTATTATAATAAGGATGAGAAAGTTGTAATGTCTTCTACTCTAATTTCTACTTTGTTTGGAACTATTCCAAAGCCATTCTTTGAAGAATTTTCGCCTTGAACACCCTTAACTAAGGTTTTAGCAAAGCCAAATTTGGCTGTAAATAATTCATCATCATCAAATTTTTCTTCAAAAGTAGCAATTACTGTATCTAATGATGTGAATAAACTTGAAATTCCGGAATTTATTTCATTCATAAATGCTGAATATTCATTAGGATTTGAATTTTTAAATTCTTTATTTACAAACAAACCAGCTTGACAAATGTAATCTAATTTCCATTCATCTTTGATTTCATTAAATTTACTTTGAAGATTTATGTCAGTTATTTTTAAGTTTTTAGCGCTTAGTTTTGACTTTATTGCTGTTGAAACAGGCTCTGCAACAACTGCATAGTCCACTTTTACACCATTAACTTCATAATTTTCATTCATTTGAAGTAAGCTGTCTCTAACACCACTTACACCATCAAAATTTTGATCAAAGCCAATTTCCCCATAAATTGCTCTAAATAATTTTCCTGGTGTTGAGTTACTCATAAAACCATAAACAACTTCTTCATCTTTTATGTCAATTGTGTCTTTATTAAAAGCTAAAAGATGAAAATTTCCTCCAGTTAGCATTTTTACATATTCATATTTAGCATTTTCACCTTGTTTACTTAATATATTAGAACCATTAATAGAATCAAAAACGATGAAATTAGCATTTCCAAGTAAAAATTCTGCAGGAATTGTTGTTGCATCGGATCTTACTTCAACATCAAAAGCATCAGAGTTTGTTAAAATTTTATAAGCAGCAAGAATTGGTGCACCGCTAGGTATAATTAAACTAGTTTTTATTGTATTGCTGCTTTTTGCGCATGACACAAAACTAAAACATGCACATGAAAGTGCTAAAATTCTATAAATATTTCTCATAATTATCTAATAACTTCTTCAATTGCTTCGCCGATCATACCTTCTTCTTTAGTTAAGTTGAAATTTTTAAGAATTGTATCTCCTATATCAGCGAAAGAATTTCTATCTTCCAATTTTTTACCATCATTAATAAGTTTTGAATAAATAATCAATGGGACTTTTTCACGTGTATGATCTGTTCCAGCCCAAGTTGGATCGTTTCCATGATCTGCTGTTATCATTAATAAATCATTTTCACGTAAATTCTTGATAAGTACGTCTAATTCTTTATCAAATGTTTCAAGTGCTTTTCCATAACCAACAGGATTTCTTCTATGGCCATATTCACTGTCAAATTCCACTAAATTTACAAAGCATAAACCTTCTTTGAAGTTAGAATCCTTAGCCAAATCTAATGTTTTTGCCATTCCATCGCTATTTGAAACTGTATGAACGGTACTTGTAACACCTACTCCGTTAAAAATATCGTTGATTTTCCCAACACAATTAACTGAATAACCTTTTTCTTTCAAAATTTCCATTACAGTTCTACCACTTGGTGAAACTGTGTAGTCGTGTCTATTTGGTGTTCTCTTAAATTCGTTTTTATTTTCACCAACATAAGGTCTCGCAATGATTCTTCCAACAAACCATTCAGGTTTCATACAAAGTTCACGTGCAATTTCACAATATTCATATAATTTGTCTAGACCTAAATATTTTTCATGGCCACAAATTTGTAAAACTGAATCACTACTTGTATAAACAATTAAAGAATTGTCACGGATTGATTCTTCGCCTAATTCTTTTAAAATTTCTGTTCCACTTGCACTCTTGTTGCCAATAATTTTATGACCAGTACGTTTTTCTAGTTCATCAATTAATTCTTTTGGAAAGCCTGTATCTGTAAAAGTTTGAAATGGCTTTGTTGTTAGAATTCCCATCATTTCCCAATGACCAGTCATTGTGTCTTTGCCATTACTTGCTTCATTTAGAGCAACAGCATAAGAATTTTTGTGATTCAAACCAGCTTTTACACCATTAATTTCATCTAAATCGCCCAAACCTAAAGCTTCAAGTGTTGGTACATTTATTCCATTTTCCATTCTTTCTGCAATATGTTTCCATGTATTGCTACCAAGATCACTATGATTACCTACTTGATGAAAATTAGCAGCATCTCTAGCATTACCTATGCCTGCACTATCAGTAACTATTAAAAATATTCTTTTAAATTTCATATATTTCTCCAAAAAAATTATAAATTAGTTGTCGTCCCAATACAAATCATATGTTGATAAAATACGATTAGTATCGACATGTGTATATATTTCAGTTGTTGAGACATTTTTATGTCCTAACATTTCTTGTACGTGCCTTACACTTGCACCATTATTTATTAAAACAGTTGCAAACGTATGTCTTAAAACATGCGGACTAATTTCTTTTTGAATATTTGCAATACTTGCATATTTCCTAACTAAATAATAGATGCTATTTCTATTATATTTTCTGCCATTTTTATTTAAAAATAAGATTTCTTTGTCAATTAAAGGCCTTGGTATTAAATTTCTGACCTTTTTTAAATAATCATTTATCGCAAAAATTGCTTCATCTCTTAATGGAACGTACCTATCTTTAATACCTTTACCAGTAACCATTAATAATTTTTCTTCAATTTTAAAATTTTTAAGCTTTAGATTTACTAATTCGCTTACTCTAATTCCTGAAGAAAATAATAGATTAAGAACTGCATAAGCAAAAACATCTTCATCACCTTTTTTTGTGGCATTTAATAGCTTTTGGATTTCATTTTTAGTTAAAAATTTTGGTAAATTTTTAGCAATTTTTTGAACACTAACATCTTTATCGACAATATTTGAAGCAAGGTTTTCTTCTTCTAAAAAACTATAAAAAGACTTAATTGTTGATAATTTTCGCCTAATTGATGTTGTTTTTAACCCGTTTAGTGATAAAAATATAACAAAATTCGATAAATCGTCGATAGATATATCTTCTACGCTTTTAATTTCAGGAAAACATTTTTCATAATTTAAAAAATCTAACCTATAATCTTCAATGGTTATGCTCGTTAAACCTTTTTCTATTTGGCAAAAAGTTAAAAATTTATTTTTAGCTTCATCAATTTTCATCGTAATGTTTATCAGTTAGGTCGCTCAATCTAAAAAATATCTTCTTTTTTGCTTTTCTGTTTAAATCATTTATTATCATTTGAGTTTTATTTTCTTTTTCATGCTGTTCAAAGTTTTCAAATGTCATTTGGACAGCAACATCATGTTTTGCTTTTAAACTTTTAATAGTAAACCCAATTAATCTAATTGTTGTGTGGTCGTAAGTTTCAGTAAAAAGATCTAAACCAGCATTTCTTATTTGTTTTTTATCATTTGTGTAGTCTGAAAATGATTTAGAACAGGTTTTTGTTTTAAAATCTTTGGAACAATCTGCATCTTTATAAGTTATTTGAATAGTTTTACAAAGCATATTAAGCTTTAAAAAATCATTTATTACGTTATCAATCATGTTTTCGAGGAATTTTTTAATCACCGCTGCATCATTTGTATCGTAATTTAAGGTCCTAGTTTGCCCAATTGATTTAGGATCACCGTATGACGAATAGATTTCGTTGCTCGAATTGCCTTCAAGTTGAGAAATTATTGTATCTTTTCCGCTCTCAAAATAGTCTTTTAACCTAATATCATCATTTTTTAAGCCATAATATAGCTCACCAATAGTCGAAAACCCAATTTTTTCAAGTCGTGGCGCAGTTTTTTTGCCAATTCCAAAGAAATCTTTTACAGGTAATGGGAAAATAATTTTTTCAATATCTCTTTTTCTAATAATAGTGATTCCATTTGGTTTTTTAATATCAGAACCCATTTTTGCTAAAAATTTTGTTGAAGCAACGCCAATTGAACAATTTAATTGTGTTTTTTTATACAATCCAATTTGAAAACCTTTTAAAAATTTTAAAATATCGCCATTTCCAATTTTATTATAAGCCTCTGTAATGTCACAAAAGCATTCATCAATAGACATTTGCTCTATTTTGTAAGTATATTTTTTGACATAATCGATGAATTCTTTAGACATTAATTCATAATATTCGAAATCAACATCTGTAATTATTAGATCTTTACAAAGCATCTTTGCTTGAAACATTGGCATTCCAGAATGAATCCCATATTCTCTAGCTTTATAGGAGCAAGTTGAAACAATCCCTCTTCTTCCATCGCCGCCAACAGCAACAGGCTTACCAATTAATGAAGGATTTTTAATTTCTTCGCATCGAACAAAGAATTGATTCAAATCTATATGTAAAATAATTTTGCTCATTTTTAGAAATTTTTTATGTTTTACTACTAGAAATGTACTAGAAACATACTAGAAATGTACTAGAAATGTACTAGAAACCTACTAGAAATCTACTAATTAGTATTTTTATCTATTTCTTGTACTTTTTCCTTTGCTTCGTTAATATACTTAAAAAGTTCTTTAATTAACTCTTTTCCTTCAACATATAAATTTAAAGAATCATTTAAAGAAACTGATTCATCGCTTAATTTTTCGACGATTTCATTTAGTTTTTTCATCTTTTCTTCAAAAGAATTATTTTCCATTTTCCTTAACCTCCTCAATTTTAGCAGCTACTTCACCACCCTTAATTTTGATATTGATATTATCTTCTTTCTTCAACTCTGTTATATCAGAAATTGCTTTACCATCCTTATAAATAATAGAATAACCTTTCGATAAAATATTATTTGGATTTAAAGATTCAAGGTGATTTTCGATATATTTTAGTTCTTTTTCTTTTAAAATCACCTTATTTTTAATTTGATTTTCTATCTTTTCTTCAATTATATTAATTCGATCTTTATATGAATCAAATAAATTTAAGACATTTACAAAATATTTAGATTCAGAAATATATTTAATTTCTCTTTCGCATGTATTAATTTTTCGATTAATTTCTGAAGAAATAAAATTATCCATGTATTTTAAATCTTCTACTATCTCATTTATATCAGGAACAGCAAGTTCAGCTGCTCCAGTTGGGGTTGAAGCATATTTATCAGCGACTAAATCACATAAAGTTTGATTAATTTGATGTCCAACGGCACTAATAATTGGAATTTTACAGTTATAAATCTCTCTTACTAGGTTTTCATCATCAAATGCATTCAAGTCCTCACTTGCTCCTCCACCTCTTCCTATTAATATAATATCAGGAGAAACCGAAACTGCCTCAAATAAGTTTCTAATCAAATCTTTTGGAGCATTTTCGCCTTGAACAAGAGAATAAAACAGCATTATTTCGCAAATTGGATAGCGTCTTTCTATGTTAAACTTAAAGTCAATCGCTGCTGCACTATTTTTTCCAGTAATAATTGCTATTTTTTTAGGAAATTTTGGTAAAGATTTTTTATGTTCTTCATCAAAAAGCCCTTCAGCGAACAATTTCTTTTTTAATTCTTCTTTTTTTAATAAAAGTTGTCCAATTCCAAAAGACTCAATGCTTTTGCAAATTATTTGATATGTTCCACTAGGTGGATATGAAGAAATCGAACCTCTAACGATAACTTCATCACCATTTTTTGGAGTAAATTTTAATCTTAAAGCATCAAATTTAAATAAAACTGCATTAATTGATGATTTTTCGTCCTTTAAAGTAAAATAAAGATGCCCACTTCTGTTGGCACCTTTAAAATTTGATATCTCTCCTTTTAAACATATATCTTTAAAAGGTTCAGTATTATCAAAAAGTAATTTTATGAATTCATTTATTTGACTAATCGAGTAATAAGTTTTGTTTTCCATTATCTAAGCAATTATCAAGAATTCCGTTTACAAACTTGTAATCTTTTTCTCCACCATCACCATATATTTTTGCAAGAGTAACTGCATTATCAATAACAATAGCTTTTAAGATATCTTCGCCTTTATAATAATATTCTGTGACAGAAATAATTAAAATTGCTTGAATTGTAGTATTTAAACGATGAAAATTCCAATTTTTTAAGTATTTTGATATATATTCGACTATTTTATGTTGGTTTTTGATCGCTTTTAAAAGAATAATTTTAATGAAAAAATCGCAATCTTCAAAAGGAACCTTACAAATATCACTGATTGTATCTTCAAAATTAATTGGAAGATCATTATTTTCGTGCATTATGAAAGAATACATTATTTCCACGAGTAATTGTTGTGCTTTAACTCGTGATATATTAGTGTTTTCCATAAATAATTATCTATTTTCCTTTTCAGACAATCTAATATTTGTTTGAACAGGGAATTGATCAGAAACCAATAAAAGATTATTGTTGATTGTATTAGTTAAACTTTCTTTAACTGAATGTAAATTTGTGCCCTTTTTAACAGCAAGGTTAATTTTGTAAATTACAACATTATTTCTAAAAGAAATATGAATTGAATTTTTATCATCTTTACTTAAAACATCTCTAAAATCTTTAATGCTTTTTATTCCGATGAATTTAAAAACGTTTTTAGAAAGTCCTAAACGACCAATTTTACTACTATAATTTTCCAAAAATATATAATTTGTCATCTAAACACCTCCTAATTAGATATATTTTATTACATTTGATACAAGATTATCACTTGTAAATCCGTAATAACTCATAACTTCACTAGCTTTTCCACTTAAACCAAATTCATTGATACCAAAAGCATACTTAGCATATTTGTGCAATCCATAAGTTGAACCCATTTCGACAATTAAACGTTTTCCGTAATTATATCCTAAAATAGACTCTTTATAGGATTTGGATTGTTTATCAAATAATTCAAAGCATGGAATTGAAACAACTCTAACACTGTATCCCATTGCTTCAAGTTTCTTTTGAGTTTCAATACATAATGAAACTTCACTTCCAGTTCCAATTAATGTGAAGTCAACTCTATTTGCTTTTTCTTTAGAGACAATATATCCACCTTTTGCAACTCCATCATAGTCGCTGCTTCCATCAAGAAGAGGTAAATTTTGTCTTGTTAAAATAATAACTGAAGGTGTATTTGTTGATTCTAAAGCTAATTTATAAGCAGCTGCAGTTTCTTTAGCGTCAGCTGGTCTAAATACATTAAGATTAGGGATTGAACGAAGCATTGCCAATTGTTCGATTGGTTCATGAGTTGGACCATCTTCACCTACAGCAAGTGAATCGTGTGAAAATAGATAAATTTGTGGTAGACCTTGTAATGCAGACATTCTAATTGCTGCTTTACAATAATCACTAAAGACCATAAATGTACCAACATAAGTTCTTAATCCACCATGTAATAAGATACCATTTCCGGCACTTGACATGAAGAATTCTCTAATTCCCCAGTTAATATTTGTGCCCTCTCTATTTTTTGGACCCCATGTTGAGCCATTTTTCAATGCAGTTTTGACACTTCCTGCAACATCAGCGCTCCCTCCAACAAGATTTGGTAACATTTCATGATAAATATTTAATAAATTACCACTGATATTTCTTGTTGCATCAGTTTTGTAAATTGAAGTTGTATCGATTTTTGCATTATCAACAACATTTGAAACATCATTATTTGCAAATGCCATAATTTCTTGATAACGAGCAGCATCATTTGCTTGAAGTTTGAAAATTTCTTTTTGATATTCGCTATAAGCATCTTCACCACGTTTAATGAATGTATTTTTAAAGTTATCATATACTTCTTGAGGAATTTCAAATGGAGGATAGTTATATCCATAACTTAATTTTGTGTTATTTCCATCTTCTTCGCCTAAAGGAGCTCCATGAACTTTACAAGTTCCTGCATTTTTAGAACCTAAGCCAATAACTGTATTAAAAATTACAATTGTTGGAGCATTTTTAAACCCTCTAGCTTTTTTAATTGCTTTTTTAATTTTGCTGTAATTATTGCCTTTTTTACAATAAACAACATTCCAACCACAAGCTAAAAATCTTTGAATTACATTTTCATTGCTTGATTGTCCTAATGGACCATCTAATGTGACATTGTTTCTATCATATAAAAGGATTAATTTATTTAATTTATTCAAGCCAGCAAAACTAATCGCTTCTTGAGAAATACCCTCTTCTAAACAACCATCTCCTAATAAACAATAGGTATAATGATTATATAAATTTTTACCATACATTGATTGAAGCTTAGTTTCTGCCATAGCCATACCAACAGCTTGGGCAATACCTTGTCCAAGTGGACCGCTTCCTGCATCAACACCATCAGTTACACCATATTCTGGGTGTCCAGGTGTTTTTGAATGTAATTGTCTGAAGTTTTTTAAATCATCAATCGTGAGCTTATAACCGCATAAATGTAACATTGTATAGTAAAGCATACTACCATGTCCACAACTCATGACAAATCTATCACGATTAATCCATTTTGATTGATATGGATTTGAAACTAAAAAATCTTTAAATAAAGAATAAACAATAGGTGCTGCGCTAATGCACATACCTGGATGTCCACTTTTTGATTTATTGATTCCATCAATACAAGTAGCACGAATTGCGGCAATACTTAAATCGTCAATGTTTTTAATTTTTGCAGTTTTACTCATAACTAATCCTCTTTTTTAATACAAATTCCTAAATTATCAAGTTGTTCTGGATCAACTTCATATGGTGCGTTTGTTACAGGATCTGTAGCAGCAAGATTTTTAGGGAAAGCAATGACATCACGAATGTTATCTGTTCCACTTAGAATCATTGATAATCTATCAAGTCCGAGAGCAAAACCACCATGTGGAGGTGTTCCATATTTTAAGGATTCAACAAAGAATCCAAATTTATTTTGTATATCTTCTTGAGTGAAGCCAAGAACTTTAAAAATCTTTTCTTGAACATCTTGATCATAAATTCTTAAAGATCCACCACCTGCTTCATAACCATTAATTACAATGTCGTAAGCATAACTGTAGACATTGTATGGTTCAGTAAATAATTTATCTAAGTCTTCATCGCAAGGTCTTGTAAATGGGTGATGGCATGGAGTAATTTCACCTGTTTCCTCGCTTTTTTCAAATAATGGGAAATGGACAACCCATAATAAATCATAAGTATTTGGTTTAACTAAGCCTAATTCTTTAGCAAGATTTACTCTAACTGCACCAAGTCCAAAGTTCACATCTCTTAAAATATTGCTTGTTGCAATAATTACAGCGTCATTTTCTTTTAATTCTAGTCTTTCGACAAGTTTTGATTTGATTTCTTCAGATAAAAATTTAGTAACAGATCCTTCAAGTGCTCCGTTTTCATATTTTAAGAAACCAAATTGTTTCATATTGAATTTAGGTGCTGTTAAATTGATTTGATCTTGTTTTTTACGTGACAATTCTTTTGCAAAACCATCAACTTTTATAGCTTTTATATATTTATTATCTTGATAAACCTTAAAATCAGAATCTTTTAAGATATCTTTTACATCAGTTAAATATAATGTATATCTTGTATCTGGTTTATCGCTTCCATATTTATTTACAGCTTCGAGATAGTCCATTCTTCTTAATGGAAGTTTAACATCAATATTTAAAACATCTTTAAAAACTTTTGCACATAGTTCTTCACCAAGTGTTAAGATTTGATCTTGATTTAAAAAACTTGTTTCAACATCAACTTGAGTAAAATCTGGTTGTCTATCAGCTCTTAAATCTTCATCTCTAAAGCAACGAGCAATTTGATAATATCTTTCAAAACCAGAAACCATCAACATTTGTTTAAATAGTTGAGGTGATTGAGGTAAAGCATAAAAACAGCCTTTATGAACTCTACTTGGAACTAAATAGTCTCTAGCTCCTTCAGGTGTAGATGGTGATAAATATGGTGTTTCAATTTCAATAAAATCCTTAGAATCGAGATATTCATGAATTGAACGAACAATTTTTGCTCTTATTCTGAGCCTTTTTTGCATACAAAGTCTTCTTAAATCTAAATATCTATATTTAAGTCTAATATCTTCATTGGCATCAGTTTCTTCTTGAGTAGAAATTGGTGGTTGATTTGCAGTATTAATAACTTTGATATTTGTTGCAACAACTTCAATTTCTCCAGTTGCTAAATTTTTATTTGGTACATCTTTTTTAGTTACAACGCCAGTAACTTCAAGAATATATTCATTTCTAATTTCAGGAACATTAATTTCATCAGTTTTTACACAAACTTGAACATATCCTTCTCTATCTCTTAAATCAATGAATAATAAAGAACCTAGATTACGTCTTTTTGAGACCCAACCTATAACAGTTACAACTCTACCTTCATCTTTTAATCTAAGATTTCCACAATAATCAGTTCTTAAAAATACTTCTTCTACGCCTTCCATTGCCATATTTTTACCTCAGTTAATATTTATTTGTCCTTTTTATGGCCACAACAACAACATTCCTCATCTTTATCATCATGTGACCATACTTGATGATGTTCATCATGGCTATGATTAGAGCAACAATCACAATCTAGACCATCGTGCTCACAACAGCAGTCATCATCTTCATGATTATGCCCGCAACAGCAATCATCATGTTCATGATCATGTCCACAGCAGCAATCATCATCTTCGTGATTGTGTTCACAACAGCAATCATCATCCCCGCAGCAGCATTCATGTTCATGATCGTCTCCGCAACAACATTCACTTTCTTCTTCTGGTTTAAGCAAATGTTCTAAAGTATAAATTATACTCTTAAGTGGGACTGTAATTTGTTCTTTTGTTTCTAAATTTTTCAAAATAATAGTATTAGTAAGAATTTCAGTTTCACCAATAATTCCAGCGTAACGTGCATTTCTTCTTTCAGCCTTTTTAAACATTTGAGAAATTCCCTTATTTTCTAAGCAAACTTCAACAACATAACCATCAGATCTTAGATCGTTTGCAAGGCATAAGGCTGCATGATAATAATCTTTAGATAATGGCATTAAATAAACATCCATTTTTGCTTTGAAATCATCAAATATTCCATCATCTGTCATAACACTGACAAGTCTTTCAATTCCCATTGCAAATCCGCAACCTTCAACATCAGGTCCACCAACTTCTTTTACTAATTTTCCATAGTGTCCACCTGCACCAATTGCGCCATAATTTTTTCCAAGTTTAGATGTATAGTGGAATTCGAAAACAGGCCCACTATAATAGTCTAAGCCTCTAACAAGATCATGATCGATTACATAAGGGATTTCTGATTCATCTAATATTTTACAAATAGTTTCAAAATATTGTTTTGCTTCATCAGTTAAATAATCGATGATTTTTGGTGCATTTTCGATAATTTTTCTATCATTTTCGACTTTACAATCGAGAATTCTAAGAATATTTAACTTAAACCTTTCTTTACAATCGGAACACATTTCATCAAGATGTTCGCTAAAATATTGTTTTAATGCTTCTTTGTAGTCTTCACGGCTTTTTTCATCACCTAATGTATTAATTTTTAAAGTAACATTTTCAAAACCGAGTTCATCTAGTTGATGGTATCCTAAAATAATGACTTCTGCATCTCTTTCAGGTCCAACTACACCAACGCATTCAACACCAAATTGATTAAATTGTCTATATCTTCCTTGTTGTGGTCTTTCATATCTAAAATTAGGACCAATATAATATGCTTTTAATGGAAAATCTTGATTAGCAAGAAGTTTATTATTAACAATTGATCTTATTGTTCCTGCAGTAATTTCAGGTCTTAAAGTGATACTTCTATCTGATTTATCCATAAAAGTGTACATTTCTTTACGAACAATATCACTACTATTGCCAACACTTCTTAAAAATAATTCTGTATGTTCAAGAATTGGAGTTCTAAATTCTCTATAACCGTAAAGTTTTGCAGTTGCAGTCAAAACATTTTCAACAGCAGTATATCTATCTGCTTCATCTAATATTACATCGTGTGTACCTTTAACTAAGCTATACATATATAAACCTCATTTTAATAATTATAAATAATTATTACTACTTTGTTAAGTTTTGATAGAGTTAATGGATAACTCTTCTAACCTCATAAATACCTTTTGTACTTCTTAAAATATCAAAAATATGATTTAAAACATTTGCATCAGATACATAAATTTGAGCGGAAATGCTTGTTGTTGCACTTTCTGGATGCAAACGACCGGAGATTTCAGTACATTTAATCTTATTTGAGTTAAAAATATTCAAAATATCAGCAATTAAATTGTTTCTATCTTGACATTCAATCATGATATCGACTGGATAAGACTTAATTCCTAAATTTTCTTTCCAATGAACTTCAATTAGTCTTTGTTGGTTTTGAACATTTGGACATGTGATTCTATGAACTGTAATTCCATTACCTTTTGTAACATATCCAACAATTGAATCGCCAGGAATTGGAGTACAGCAATTACCTAAAGTAATTTTAAATCCGGTTTGATTATCAATTGTGACTGGACACTTATCATCGTCAAAATTTTCTTTTTTGAACAATTTTGTATCTTTTTTATAAACTCTTTTTATTCCTAAAAAGTCGCAAATTTGTGCTGGGTTAGGGTTATGCGCAACAATTCTAACAAATAATTCTTCAACTGATGAAACTTGGAAATTCTTTAAAACACGTTCAGTATTTAATAAAGACATCATTTCATTTTCATCAATTCCATGATCTTTAAAGAAATCTGCACAAGCTTGACGTCCTTGTTTTGTTCTTTCATCCTTTAATAAGTCACTATTCTTCTTTTGAATGAATTTTTTAATGTGGTTTTTGGCGCTTGTAGTTTTTACAATGGAAAGCCAGCTCTCATTTGGTCCTGGTGATGTCTTTGAAGTTTTAATTTCAACAATATCACCAGTTTTTAAAATTGTATTTAATGGAACTAAATTGCCATTAACAGTTGCACCAATTGCACTATCACCAACTTTTGTATGGATTTTATATGCTAAATCAAGAGGTGTTGAGCCGTTTGGCAAGTCAATAACCTTACCTTTTGGTGTGAAAACATAAACATTAGCTTCAAAAATATCTTTCGAAAGAGATTCCATGTATTCAGTAGCACTTTTATCTTTTGAATCACTATTAATTGATAAAAAATCTCTAAACCAATGTAGTTTTTCTTCGATTTCTTGTTGTTCTTGTTTTGGAGAATAATGTGCATTTTCTTTATATCTCCAGTGTGCAGCAACTCCAGTTTCAGCAATTTCATCCATTTCTTTAGTTCTAATTTGAACTTCAAAAATATTACCATCGCCAGCAATGACTGTTGTATGTAAAGATTGATACATATTTGGTTTTGGCATAGCAATATAATCTTTAAATCTACCAGGAATAGGCTTAAAGTGAGCGTGTACTAAACCTAAAATTTCATAACAATTTATCTCAGTTTCTGTGATAACTCTTAAAGCTAAAAAATCATAAATTTCATCAAAAGAATGACCTTTAATGTACATCTTTTTATAAATTGAAAATATCGATTTAATTCTTGATTCTATTGTAAATTTAATATTTGCTTCAATCAAAATATCAGCAATTTTTTTCTTTAAATTATTTAAAGCTTTTTGTCTATATTTTACTTTTTCATTTAATAATTTTTGGATCTCATTAAACTCAGTTGGTTTTTCAATTCTTAATGATAAATCTTCTAATTCGCTTTCAACCCTATAAATACCTAAACGATGAGCAATTGGAGCAAAAACTTCCAATGTTTCACGAGCAAGTGCGTGTTGACGTTCAGGTTTTAAAGCATCAATTGTTCTCATATTGTGAAGTCTATCAGCGAGTTTAATAATAATGACACGAACATCTTTTGCCATACCTAAAAAGATTTTACGATGATCTTCAGCTGCAAATTCTTCTTCAGTTCTATGAGATAGTTTCATTCTTTGAATTTTGGTTAATGCATCGACAATTTTTGCACAATCTTCACCAAATTTTTCATTAATTTCTTGAATTGTTGTATCTGTATCTTCAACAACATCATGCAAAAATGCCGCAGCAATTGTTGTTGGTCCGCCTTGAAGTTTAGCACAAATATAAGCGACTTCGATTAAATGTTGTAAATAAGGTTCACCACTTTTTCTAAAAATTCCATCATGTTGAACTTTTACAAGATCATATGCTCTTTGAATCAAATCTCTATCATTTTCATCATGAATATATGCAAAATAAATTTCTTTTACATCTTCAAAAGTATGCATTGTATATCCACCATTTGGCTGAATTCCACTTGCATTATTCTCTTTTTTCGTTTCATCAACAGTAAAAGCGCCTTCTCTAATAATTTCTTCCATAAGTTCAATCCCCTTTTAATTATTTCACAAAATCTATAACTTTCAATTGAACTGATTTTGATCCGCGAAATTCATTAAGCGAAAACTCGCACAATAACGAGGCAATATCGTATTTTTCAATCTCTTTATCATAAGAAAAATACACAATTGAGTATAAATTATTCCTAAAAAGTAAATGTTTACCATCATTTGTCTTTTTAAAATTTGATATTACAAAATCTTTTAATAAGAAAAGTGGTTTTTCATGCCCTTGTCCAAATGGTGAAAAAGACATATAAATTTCATAGTTTTTAAGGTTAATTTCCTCATATTCTAATTCAATATATTTATATTGCTTCTCATATGGGGGTGTATTTTTTGCAATTTCATAAATAATGTTTTGAAATTTTTCATAATCTTTTATATCTAAAGAAAAACCACCAGCGCATTCATGTCCACCATGAGTTATTAAAACTTCGCTTGCTTTATTTAAAGATTCTGCAACATTAAAGTTGTTATAACTCCTTGCGCTACCTTTTAATATATTAGGATGAAATCTTTCTGGGCAAAGTACGAATGTTGGTTTTAGTGATTGAGTCATTAAATTTGCAGCAATTAAACCACTAATTCCTTCATTTTCTGGATTAATATAAAAAATTGCAGGTTTTGTGAAATCAACATCCTCAGTTTTTGCATGAGACAATTCTTTTCTTTTATCGTTAATTTGGAAAATCCAAGGCAAAATTCGAAAATGAGCATTTTCATCGATAAAATATTTCACAATTTTAAATCTAGAATCGTCATTTAAGACGCGACAAATAGAATTAATCTTTGGAACAATGAGTAAAGATAGATCGCTTTCGTTTAAATTTTCTTTTGTATTGCCTAGCAAATCGAAAATTTGAGAAAATTTATGCTTATTTATAGCTTTTAAGCCTTCTTTTACAATTAATGAATTATATTCTTGCAAAATCATGACATCACTAATTGTTGAAATTGCACCTAAAGACAATAAATATGGATTTATATATTCAAGGTAAGCCCATGAAAAATAAAAAGAAACCACTCCTGCACTAATATTGTACTTACCAAAATTAACTAAATCTGGGTGAACAATGTATTTTGCATTAGGCAATTTTTCACCAACATTATGATGATCAAGAATAACACATTCAATTCCAAGAGAATTTGCGTAATCTATTTGTTCGATTAAACTGATTCCGTTATCGACCAAAATTATAATGTCATAACCTAATTTTTTAAATTTATCGATGTTATTTATGGTCAAACCATAACCATCAATTTCTCTATTTGGAATATAAAAACCAGGACGATATTCAGATCCATACATCAAAGTTAAATAAATTATTGAGGTTGACATGATTCCATCGCAATCATAATCTCCATAAATAAGAATTTTCTTATTTTGTTTTATGGAATCTTTGATATAGTTTGTAACTTCTTTCAAATTTGGAAAACGAGAAAATTTAGGGATATCAATAAGTGATTTCTCCTTGTTTTTCAAATATGAACTATAATCAAGTTCGTAATATGTCAATAATTTATCTAAAAATGAAGTCATAAATTTTAAAAAGGGAATTTCTTCCCTTCTTTAATTAGTCATTAATTCCAATAAAGATAGCTTCTTGTGGGCCATCATCATCAGATTTTTGTTTACTTTTTTTGTTAATAACGATATTTGGTTTTTTGCTAAATATCTTCTTAAAAGATCTAGAGAAGAACATTTCGATTGGTAATGCTGTTCCTTTAATTAATATTGAGGATAAAATCAAAGAAACAATGAAATATAAAAGTGTGTAACCTTGCAAAGATGTTGAGAAGAAGAAACTAATAACGATAAATATTGCAAATAATGCGATATTAAACACTAATTTATATGTAATATTTGCTGAATATTCGAATTTTTCTTGTCTCTTATCAAGATCGGAAAGTTCTTTTTTGTTTTCTCTAACGAGAGCTTGTTCATCAATAAAGTAAAGTGTAAATGAAATATAAGTTAATAAAGTAATTAAAAGTAATCCAAGAGTTAATTCACTTGTGAAATTACCTCTAATAAGTGAGAAGATACCAATTGAAATTGTTAATAATGAAGCGCCAACTAATAAAGCAGTTAATGCTTTTGAAGGGCCAAATCTTAAGATAAAGTAAGCAAAAAGAATTGCGACTGTAATTGCTACTGCAATTGCAACATCTTTATTATTGAAATCATCACTAACATTCTTAGTTACATTGATTGAAACAAGATAGTTTGTATCTAATTTTGATTGAATTGATGTTTTGATGACATTTCCAAGTTTATCAGCAACTTTTGAACCACCATTTGAGTAGTAAACAGAAGTATCAAAATCGTAATTTGATCCTAAATCAACAACAAAATAATATTCTCTGTATTTAATTGGGTTAGTTTCACCAGCTAAATATTCATTGTAATAAGAATCTACAGAAATTGAGTCAGCTTTAAAATATTTAGTGCTTAAATCTTGATCCTTATAAATATCATCAAATGCTTCTTCGATTTTTAAAATCTTATTATCAACAATAAATTCATCGTTAGCGTTAACTAAATTGTATTGGACAGTAACTGAATTGTATTTTGATGTTTCTGTTGAATTGTAAATATTTCCATTAACAACTTGGAAAGTTGTAATTCCAACAATTGAAGCAACAAGTAAAACAAGACCAGCGATTCCGTAAACTTTAAATGTACGTTTTGAATCACCACGGTTAAATTCATCAAAATATTTTGCTTTTTCTTCTTTTGTTAAATCAGGGATTAATTTTGGTTCGATTTGAAGTACTCTTGGATGTTTTGAAGCGAAATCAGAGTTATAAAGGAACCATGAGAAGCCTCTAAAGACAATTCCGCTCAATAAAACATTGATAATTGCACCAATAATTGTGATTCCTCCAAATGCAATTAAGTTTGCGTTTTGGATTAAATAGCATGTTAAACCTAAAATTACAGTAATAACTGAAACATCAAGTAATAACCATGTGTTTTTCTTACCACTTTCTTGATAAGCCTTTTTGAGAGCTTTGCCAGCGTAAACTTCTTCTTTTGCTTTATGCATAAATTGAATTGTTGTAATTAATGTTATTAATGCAACACCAAATAAGCCGATAATTGTACCGATATTAAATTCATTTCCTAAGAAATTAAATAAAGCAAGTGAACCGATTACGTTGCCTAAAGATAATGCAAAACTTAAAATTCCTGCTGCTCCATAATGTAAAATTAAGAATAAAAATACAATAATTGCAGCAATAATTGTTGAAATTAATAAAGTTGATAAATTAACTGAACCAGCACGTTTTAAATATTCTTTAAATGGAGAAACTGTGTTTGTTCCTTCATTAACCTTTGATTCATTAATTAAAGTAATTTGATATTTGTAATCACTTGAATTTAATTTATTCATTAAAATATTTGCTTTTCTATAAGCTAATTTTGAGTCAGTTTCTTGAACATTATAAAGAGAATAAGATGTTGTAACATCTAAACAACCCTCACCATTTGCTGCTCCGAGATTATAAAATGAAAAATAAATTGATTCATAAATCTTTTTATTTTGGTCTTCACTTGAAAGAGAAGAATCATAATCCCAATAGATTTTTGATGGTTCTGCAGCATCAAAATAAGTTAAAACGTAATTATGAAAATTATCATTTGTGATATTTCCGTTGCTGTTATTTAATAAACCTTCAAGTGTAAAGTCATTTAACCAGTTGTTTAAAACAAAAATTGCCTTTTTTGGGTCAACTTTTGGTGTTTGTTCTTCTTCGGATGTTGATTCACCAGCTTTTCTAATTGTATTTCCTAATAATTCGCCTGCATTTCTATTGCTATCTGAATCGCTACTTGTTTGAGTAAGTGATTTAATTGCATTATTAAACTCTTCTGGAGAATTTAAATCCATAATAACATAAGGATAGTTGTCTCTATACTCAACTCTTGCTGTTCCAGGTTTTAAAAATGTGGAATTAGAAGGTTTTGCACCGTTATAAATTTCAGATGCGCTAAAACCAAATGAATATTCTCCATCGTAAGTTTTTGCCATTAATGAATTTGAATAAGTTAAAAAATCAATAACATCTGTATAAATGTTTTGACTGTCTTTAAAAGTTAATTCAATAATATCGTCATTAATTGTTGCAAGTTGGTATCCAGTAATTCCAGCTTGTCCTAATCTAACTTTGAATTCATTTGAAATATCTTCAGCTGGTGTATTACCGTTTTCATCATAAGTTAAACCATTGTTTGTTCCATCAGAAAACTCACTAGAGCTAACTTGCTTGTTGCTCACTTTGAAAACATATTTGTTAGAAGAAGAATAATCGCCGCTGCCATTCGTGCCTAAAATTGTTGGAACGACTCCAACTAAAACTGCAGTCACGACTGACACGCAAAGTGATAAATATCCTGCAAATCTTTTCATATAATACCTCACGATTTATAAATAAATTTATAAATATACTTGCATATTTTACTACAATGACAATTAAAACACAAAAGAATAATTATTATTTTTCTTCTTTTTTTGGTCTCGAAATTTGTTGAATTTATGAAAATAATATGAAAATTTTTTCATTCATTTTCATTGCGATATTTTCACTTATTTTTGAAAACAAAACTTTATCAAAATAATGAAAAAAAGCCTAAAAAATCACATTTTTTGATAAAAATCACGATTTTATGTTATTCCAATAAAACAATTTACCTCTATCAGTTAAAATCCTTCCCCTTCTAGTTCTCCTAATAAAACCAATTGAAACTAAGTATGGTTCAGAGTTTTCTTTGATGTTATAAACGTTTTCATTAATTAAACTTGCAATTGATTCTAAACTAGTTGGTTGATCTTGGAAATTTTCATACAAAGTTGCAATTACTTTTTTGTCAAAATCATTGATTCCGTATTCATCAATTTTGATAAATTTAAAGAATTTTTCAACGACTTCAAGATCAACTTTTGATATCTTGAAATACAACAAATAATCTGAAAATCTGCGTAATAAATTGTTCAAAATTCTTGGATTATTTTTGGTTCTAGCGGCGAAAAATTTTGCGCATTTTTCATCAATTTCAAGCTTATAAAGCTTAGAATTATTGATTAAAATTTGCATCATTTCATTCAAGTTGTAGTTTTCGAAATGAAATTGAATTGGAAAACGATTTTTTAATGGAACAGAAATCAAGCCATCTAAAGTTGTTGCTCCAATTAAGGTAAATTTTGGTATTTTTACCCCAATTAATTTCAAATTATCGCCACTTTTATACGGGATATTTACAACAAAATCTTCCATAACTGAGTATAATGTTTCTTCAATTCTTCGATCTAAGCGATGAATTTCATCGATAAAAAGAATGTCCTTTTCATTAATTGAAGCTAAGATTTCAACCAAATCTTGGATTGTTTCAATCATTGGAGCGTTTATTACCTTTATTTTTGAATCAGTTTCATTTGCAATAATAAAACTTAAACTAGTTTTGCCCATTCCACTTGGTCCATATAATAAAACATGTGATAATGGTTCATTTCTCTTGTTTGCGCTATAAATGTAAACTTTTAGCTCATTTACTATTTGTTTTTGTCCAAAAAATGAATCAAAATTCTTTGGACGGACAAAATTTAAACCTTCATTATTCATCTTTTAACTTCTTTATCGCTTCAAGAACTATCTCACTAGTGTTCGACAAATCTTGAAAGCTTGATAAAACTTCTCGAATTTTGACTGATTTGTAGCCAAGTTTTAATAAAATATCAAAAACTTCTTCATAATGTGGAATAATAATTTCTTTCCCAACAAATTTATTTTTAAGTTCGCAAACAATTCTATCGGCTTTGATTCCAATACCGCTAATTTTTCTTAATTTTTGAACTTCGCCTTGATTAATTAATAAAATTAATGTGTTTACATCAATATTTCTTAGAATTTGCATACCAGTTTTTGGTCCAATTCCATTAATTTCAATTAATTCTTTAAATATTTCTAATTCTTTTAAATCCTTAAAACCATAAAGTTTCATCAAATCATCTTTAAAAATATCTAAAATATAAAGACGAATTTTTTCATCTAGCTGAAATTTTTTAGAATCACTTATGTAAATTAAAAAAGCAATCCCAGATTCAAGTAGCAAAGCAATGCGGTCTTCAAAAATTGCGATTACTTCGCCAAAAAGTGCATAATACATTAATAATTTTTTATGGATTATTCAAAATATTCAAATTCAAAATCACAAAGTTTGACTGTGTCGCCATCCTTTGCACCGGCTTTATGTAAAGCTTCATCAACACCGATTTTATTTAGGTATTTAATTAATTTATCCATACCTTCATCAGTTGATAAGTTGATTAAACCATAAGTTCTTTCGACTCTTTCACCGACAATTTTATACTCATTTTCACTAACTTTTTCGATATCAAAAATCTTTTCTTGATCATCAAGATTAAAGACAATTTCTTTATCTTTTTCATCAAATACTGGGAATATAGGGGCTTTTTCGAGTGCATCAGCACATTTATAAAGAACTAATTGAAGATTATCTTCGGTCAAACATGAGATTGGAATCACCTCTTTTTGTACCTTGTTTTTAAATTCAATTAAGCGTTCTTCTGCTCCTTCTTCATCCATTTTTGATGCAACAATAATTTCAGGACGATCAATTAAATGCATTCCATATTCTTTAAGTTCTTCTCTAATATCAAGATAAGATTGATAAGGATCTCTAACTCCAGACATATCAACCATATGAACAAGGACTCTACATCTTTCAATATGTCTTAAAAACATTAGACCAAGACCTTTTCCAAGGTGCGCACCTTTTATCAAACCAGGCATATCTGCAATAACAAAACTGCGAGTTTGATCGACTTTTGCAACACCTAAATTAGGTACGATTGTTGTAAAATCGTAATCGCCTGCTTCAGCTTTACAATTTGTAACTGAACTAATAAAAGTAGATTTTCCAACACTTGGAAAACCAATTACTCCAACATCTGCGAGTAATTTTAATTCTAAAATAAGTCTTTTTCTTTCACCAGGTAAACCATTTTCAGCAACTCGAGGGCATTTGTTTCTGCTGTTTTTAAATGCAGCATTTCCTCTACCGCCACGGCCACCTTTACAAATAAGATAAGTTTTGCCAACTTCATCTAAATCACATACAAATTGATGGTTTTCTTCTAAAAAAACAACGGTTCCAATAGGAAGATCGATATAAATATCCTCTGCAGCGCGGCCATATTGAAGTTTAATATCGCCTTTTTCGCCATCTTCAGCGATAAAAGTTTTCGAATGGCGATAATTTACAAGTGTAGTTGTGGTTTGTGAGCACCTTAAAAATACGCTACCACCGCGTCCACCATTTCCACCTGCTGGACCACCTTTTGGTACGCATCTTTCTCTTCTAAAAGCGATTCGTCCATCGCCACCTTTTCCACTTCTTACTTCAATAATTGCACGATCAATAAACATAAATTGTTCCTTTAAAAGAAAACCATCTACTATAAAGTAGACGGTTTATAATTATTTTACGATTTCGTAAACACTGACACGTTTTCTATTTTTGCCGACTCTTTCGTATTTAACAATACCGTCAATTAAAGCAAAAATTGTATCATCGCTACCCTTCTTTGTGTTAATACCAGGGTATACTCTTGTTCCACGTTGTCTGTAAATAATAGCGCCTGCTTTACAAATTTGTCCATCGCTTCTTTTAGCACCAAGTCTACGTCCAGCAGAATCACGGCCGTTTTTAGTACTACCAACACCTTTATGTGATGCGAAGAGTTGTAAGTCAAGTTTGAAACTTAATACCATAATTTACCATCCTTTCCTTAGATTCTTTTAATTTTTATGTAATTTTTATAAGAATCTTCGATTGTCATTAACTGAATTAACATCGTTTCTAGAACAATTGAATCGTGTTCATCGTTTTTCTTGAATGTATCAAGTAAAACATGTCCTTCTTCAATTACTATTTTGTATTCAACAGCTCTTTTTAAGTTATTTAGACCACCAATCATTATCGAGCTAACTGCGCTACATACAATATCTTGTCCTTTTGGAGCAAATAATGCATGTCCTGTTACTTCAATTAAAGAAATAATTTCGTTATTTTTTGAATAACTAACAGTGATCATTATTTAACGTTAATACTTGTAATTGTTAAGCAAGTATATGGTTGTCTATGACCAATATTTCTGTGGTAATTTGATTTTGCTTTGTACTTAAAGACGTGAATTTTCTTACCTTTGCCTTGCTTTTCAACTTTAGCAACAACTGTAGCGCCTTCAATTGTAGGATTTCCTGTTGTGACTGCGCCATCTGAAACTAAAAGAACATCTTTAAAAGTGTAGTCTTGTCCAGCTTCAACATCGAGTTTTTCAACATAAATCTTTTGTCCAACTTCGACTTTAAGTTGTTTTCCGCCAGTTAAAATTATTGCGTACATCTTATAGCCTCCTATTTTTAATTAATGACTCGCTTTTAAGGTAAACAATTAAGTTTTTAGGGACCTTTTTAATGCGGTTGTAACAAAGATAGGTTACAACGTGCAAATAATATCAAAAAGGATGGTAAAAGTCAAATGATTTTATCTTATTTCTTTCCTATTTCCGTGTGAATTTGTACCCACCAGGTAAAGCCACACTTCCATCGGATGAACCAAATAATTTATACACAACTACAGTCAAAATTGCAATAACCATAATTGCTAAAACTGTAGCCATAGTAATGGCTTCACCGCATTTAATAGAAGATAGTTCTTCACTCGTAAGTGGTATTTTGCGATCCATATAAAAACCTCCTTTCACATAAATAAAAGGAGGCAAAATTATTTTTTTTAAATATTTTTATAATTTTTTTAATTTTTCTTCAATTTCATCATGAAGTGCTTTATATTTTTCGTATTTTTCTTTCTCAAGTTGAATTTTTGCTTGAGGTGCTCTAGCTAAAAAGCCTTGATTTGATAAAATACCTTCACTTCTTTTAATTTCTGCATTAATCTTTTCAAATTCTTTAGTTAATTTATCCTTTAATTCAGATTTATCTATATTATCCTTTATATATATAGTTAAATCTGGGAGGATAATACTTGAAGAATCTTTGACATCATCTTCGACTTTAACTAGTGATTTAGCAAAAGAGAATCTTTCTAAATATTTATAAAGTGAATCTAATTTAAGATTTGTCTTAATTGATAAATCTAATTTTTCATTTGGTGCTAAAGAATTTTTGACTTTATATTCTCTTACACTTTCAATTGCTTTTCGAATTAATTCGACTTTTTGAATAGATGATTTGAAGACTAAACCTTTTTCATAATCAGGATAAGATTCAAGCATAATTGAGTCTTTGTGTTCTGGTAATGAAAGATAAATTTCTTCTGCAATAAATGGTGAGAATGGATAAATCATCATTATGATTGCTTTTAAAGCATAAATCATTGTGAAATACGTTCCATCATTATAATTAGTTTCATCTTTTAAACTTACTTTACTCATTTCTAGATAGAATGAGCAGAAATCATCGTAAACGAAATTATAAAGTAAATTTGAAGCAACGCCATATTCATAGCTATCCATAGCTTCTGTAATTTTTTTAATTACAGCTTCAAGCTTTGTTAAGATAAATTTATCAACTAAATTTAGCTTTTTCTTGTTAATATGTTCAATATTTAACTTAAAATCAGCAGGAACGTTCATTAATATGTAACGTGCACTATTCCAAATTTTATTTAAATAATTATTTGCAGCTTTGACTTTTTCTTCGCTATATCTCATGTCTAAACCAGGAGATGCAGTTGTTGCAAGGAAATATCTTAAGCTATCAACACCATAATTATTAATTACATCAATTGGATCAATGCCATTTCCTAAAGATTTTGACATTTTTCTACCTTGAGAATCTCTAACAATTCCATGAATTATGACATCTTTAAATGGGATTGTGTCAGTGAAATGTAAACCTTGGAAAATCATTCTTGAAACCCAGAAGAA
>JAQXNS010000002.1 GCA_029098125.1 bacterium | reverse complement strand
GAGACTGAAAATATTTCATACGCTTGTTTAGATGTATTTGATACGGAGCCACCTCTTCAAGAAGATGAATTATTTAAGTATAAAAACACAATTTTGACACCACATATTGGATATTTTACTAAAGAAGCAATGCTAAAAAGAGCTTCTATAGTTTTTACGAACTTATATTCATTCCTTGATGGAAAATTAATTAATTCTGTTTATTAGTATCGTCAGCAACTGTAAGCGAAGTAGATTCTTCATTGTTGCTGATTTCTTTATTTTTTCTATTATTTTTCTTTCTTTTAATTTTTACAGTTGTCTCGCTTGTTGAAATAGTTACTTTTTTCCCATCATCAGTCACAAATTCTTTGGAAGTGACTTTGAATTTTGGGTTCATGGCGTAATAAAAAATTAAAAAACTACCAACAATAATTAGCAAAATTCCAATTAATATGATTAAAATCATTTTTATAAGGGATTGATTTTCCTCATTAGATGAAAAATTTAAAAGTAAAATTGTAATTCCTAGTCCAATTAAGATAATAAAACCAAAAATATAAAGAAATTTAATCCAAAACCCCTTTTCCTTTTTAATATATATAGAAATTAAGTCGATTAAGATAATTAAAGAAAGAATAATTAGAAATACTGCTGCAAAAATTGGGATATATTCAACAATTAAGTGTGGAAAAATAAAAATTAAAACTGATAAACTTGCTAATGCTGTTCCTGAAATTGTTTCAGACGAAAAAATGCCCTTAGAAAAAATTAAACCAAAACCAATTGTAAGCACCGAATACAATAGAATAATCGATGCACTAATATAACCTAAAGCATTTTGGACGCTGGTAGAATTTGAAAATATACAAAGAACAATTCCAAAAACTACGAGCAAAAATGACTGCAGAATCTTTACCCGTTTATAACTTGTAATATTCTTATCCGAACTATAAAATTTATACATGTCTAAACCTCTAATAGATTTTAGCACATAACATAAATAAATTCATAAAATGTACCTGGAGGAAAATAAAAATGAACATAGAAAAAGTAAGAAATTATGCAAAATTAATCGCTAGAGGTGGCCTAAATATTCAAAAAGGGCAAGATGTCTTCCTTAGAGCAGATATTGAAATCTTAGATTTTGTCAGAATTTTAGTCGAAGAACTTTACGATGCTGGCGCTCAATATGTTGATATTGAATGGGCAGACAACGAGATTACTAAAACTCGAATTGCAAAAGGTGATCTTAAAAGACAAAGTAAATTAACAACATACGAGAAAGCAAAATTTCAATATATTGCTGATAAAACGCCTTGCAGACTTTTTATTGAAAGCGAAGACCCTGATGGATTAGCAGGTGTTGATATTAAAAAATATTCAAAAATTATTCAATCTCGTGGGAAAACCATTAAAAAGTATAGTGATAAATATTTCCCAAAATGCCAATGGTGCATTGCTGGATATCCAGGTGCTAAATGGGCAAAAAAAGTATTTCCTGAATTAGATGTTGAAGAGGCAAAAGAAAAATTATTAGACCTTATTTTAAAAACAAGTAGAGCTGATGAAGGTGATCCGATTGAGAATTGGGAAAAACATGACAAAAATTTAAAAAATCATGCAAAAATTTTAAACGACCTTAAGATTAGAACATTAAAATACTCAAGTTCTAATGGAACTAATTTTAGTATTGAATTAAATAAAGGTGTCATTTGGGAAGGCGGAAGTGAACAAACAAGTGAGTCAAAAGTAGTATTTCAACCAAATATACCTAGCGAAGAAGTTTTTACTTCTCCAAACAAATTTACTGCTAATGGAATTGTTTATTCTTCAAAACCTTTATCATACCAAGGACAACTAATTGAAGATTTTTCTTTAACATTTGAAAACGGAAAAGTTGTAAAAGTTCAAGCAAAAAAAGGTGAACAAGTTCTTAAAAGAATGATTAAAAGTGATAAAAATGCATGTTATTTAGGTGAAGTTGCTCTTGTTCCATACTCTTCTCCAATAAATATGACCAATAAATTGTTCTTTAGCACGCTTTATGATGAAAATGCTTCATGCCATTTAGCTTTAGGAGAAGCTTTTAAAGAATTAGCAGTCGATATGGATAAAACTTTAGAAAATGATAAAGAAAATTATCCTTTGAACGATTCCATAATTCACGTTGACTTTATGATTGGAACAAAAGATTTAAAAGTTGTTGGAATACCATTTGATAGTGATGAAGAAATCGTTATTATGGAAAATGGTGAATTTGTAATTTAATTATTAAAAGAGTTAGTTTTGATTTTTAGTTTGGTTAAATTTTGATTATTAATTGTTCCTATATAAATATGGTATAATTAATAAATGCAAGTGATATTTTTACAACATTTAGCATAAAAAATTTATGAATATTTTCAGAAAACGATCCTTAAAATTATCATAAAGTTTTAATAACAAAATGAGCTTAATTTATAGATTTTGAAGAAAATAGTTGAGTTCTGCAGGGTTTTTTAAAAAAATGAAGAAGAAAAATTGGATTAGCAACTTAAAAAGTAGCCCGATGCTCCTTATCGGACTAGCTTTTTTATTTGTTATTTTACTTGGTTCTCTCCTTTTGTTTTTCCCTTTTACACACAAATCAAATTCATTTTCAATTGAGTATATTGACGCATTATTTACTTCAATCAGTGCAACTTGTGTTACTGGTTTAGTGTCAATTAAAGAAGGTGTTGCAGATACTTTTAATATTTTTGGATATGTAATCATTGCGATATTAATTCAAATTGGTGGTTTTGGAGCAGCAATGGTTGGCGTATCAATTTTTATTATTTTCGCTAGAAAATTATCTTTTCAACAACAAAACTTAATTAAAGAAAGTTGGAATATTTCTAATTATAAAGGATTAAAGAGAATCTTCCTTTTAATAGTACTTACAACATTTGTGTTTGAATTAATCGGAGCAACTTTATTGTTTCTTGATTTTTATTTTTTACATAATGAAATCGGAGGGGGAAATAATTTTGCACTCGTTGGATATTCTGTTTTTACTTCAATTAGTGCATTTAATAATGCTGGATTTGATTTATTTGGTACAACTTCTCTTATTTCGTTCCAAAATGATATTTGGTTAAACCTAATAATTGCTTTTTTAATTATCTTTGGTGGACTTGGATATCTTGTAATTTTTAATATTTTTAGTAAAAAATTTAATTTCAAAAGATTCCGCTTTGATGCAAAAGTTGCAGTATTTATGACTTTTATTCTTATAGTTTTTGGAACTCTTATTATTTATGGAACTGAAAATTTAATTACACCTAATACTTCATTTACTTCAGGAAACAAATCAGTTAATTTCCTTGGCGCTTTTTTCTTAAGTGTATCAACAAGAACAGCTGGTTTTACAACTTATGATCTGAGTTGCGCTAGAAATTCAACTTTATTGATTATGATGGTGCTGATGTTTATAGGTGCTTGTCCTGGTGGAACAGGTGGTGGTATTAAAACAACAACTGTTTTTGTTACTTTCATTCACTTTATTTCAATGGTTTCTAAAAAACCTGTTCATGCTTTTGAAAGATCTGTTTCAAAAAAAGTTATTAATCGTGCATTAACTCTTATGTTTGTTTCGATGCTTTTAATAATTTTATCAGTTTTCTTGATTTCAACGTTTGAAGGAAATATGAATTTTATAAAAGATGGTGTTTTATACAAAGAATATGTTGAAGATTCTAGTTTATATGGTTTAGTTGATTATTTATTTGAGGTATTTAGTGCTTTTGCAACTGTTGGTTTGAGTACTGGATACACACCATATTTTACTAATGGAAGTAAAATTGTATTGATGTTTTTAATGTTCCTTGGAAGACTTGGCCCTTTATCAATTTCACAAATTGTTAAAAATAAAGAAGTTCCATGGAATTATGCTGAAGAAGATGTCTCTATTGGATAAGGAGGTTGAAAATGCCAAAGATTAAAAAGAAAGCAAATATCGGTATCATCGGACTTGGAAAATTTGGTATGAGTCTTGCGATCGAACTTGCAACTATGGGAAAAAATATTGTCTGTCTTGATAAAGATGAGAAAAAAGTCAGAGAAGTATTGAATTATTGTGATTATGCATATGTTAGTGATGATATTTCTCAACAAACGCTTGAAGATTCTGGCTTTGGAGAATGCGATATTGTTGTTATTGGTGTTGGTGGAGAAATCGATGTATCAATTCTTATGACATTAAATGTTGCAGCTCTTGGAGTAAAGAAGATAATTGCAAAAGCAAATAGTGAAGACCAAGGAAAAGTTTTAGAAAAACTAGGTGCTGAAGTAATTTATCCAGAAAAAGATAGTGCTGATAGGCTTGCAAAACGTATTCTTTCAAATAATATTTTGGATTTCATCTCTCTTAATGAACATATTGACATCTGTGAAGTTAAAGTTCCTAAAAAATTCTTCGGACAAACTATTAGAAATTGTGATCTTAGAGGAAAATATAACGTCAATATCATTGCAATTGAAATCGGTGATGGAATTACAACAAATATTAATCCTGACCATGTATTTGAGGAAGGCGACACTGTAATTTTAATTGGTGATAAAAAAGATATTTTGAATTTTGAAGCAAAATAGCATAAAAATTCCAAATTTATTGAATTTTTGTACATAAAATTTTACATTATTATTACAAGGGGAAAATTATGATTTATATACCATTCATTGATTATTATTTAAGCACAAGAAATTTAATTATTATTTGTGTTGGAGTCGCACTTTTTATCTTAGTTTATGTTTTACTTTTTGTAATTTATTTTAAAAATAAGAAAAAAACAATTACATACAGAAAACTTAACAAATATAAAAGATTATTTAAATTATGTCCGCTCGAAGTGATCGACAACAGAAGAGTTTACTATGTTTCAGACAGAGGTATATCTTTATATAACGATACAACATCAAGAGGATATTATTCTCAAAAAACAATGACAATTTATCAATACAATAAAAAGAAAAAACGGAATAAAAGATATAGTTTTTCAATTAATATTTCATGGATATTTATGATTTTATTTATCGCTTTATCGATCGCTTCAATTCTTATTTTCTTAATTTTCCAATTTAACAACCAACTTTTAAGCAACTTAAGTGATAGTATTAGAACAGCTTTAGCTTATATTGGTCATCCAATTATTTGCATTTTTAGTGTTTTAGGTTCACTTTTCTTCTTCACTTCATTAATCCTTGCTTATAAAACAAGAAATATTTACAAAGTTTACATTGATGCTTATCTAAATTTTGCAAATAGAGAATTATTAAATGAATTTTATAAACCTTTAGTTGTAAAAGTTGGCTAAAATGATTATAAAAGCACTTAATGAAAACAATGTTGATATAATTACAAAGTTTCTTCTTTCAGAAGATTCTTTTGTTGTTAAGGACGTTTCTTCCTCAAAAAAAATAATTAGTGACATCAACGCTATTATCAAAAAGCGTCTAAATCATAAAGAAGATAAAGATCATTTTATCTACGCTTTATTTGATGAAGAAGAAATCAAATTAGCAATTATTTTTGATGCAAATGGTAAAATTATTAACTTTACTCCATCTTCAAATCTTAGTGTTGCTGAAGGTAAAGCTTTTATGAAAGAGTTCTCGAAACTCTATAAAGAAAAAATTAAATACTTTTCAATTGAAGTAAAAGAATCACATTTGCAATTTTTGAATGAAATTGGTTTCAAAAATTCACAGTTTCTGCAAAATAACAGTCTAAATGAGAACAATTACACATATTACTTTTTATTAAAATACTATACTGTTTAGTAATTTTTTAATTTTTGTTTATACCTTAATTTAATTAGGATATAATAAATAACGGCAAAAAAAGGAGATTATAAATGTTAGAAATTATTGATGTTTATGCTCGTGAAGTCTTAGATTCACGTGGTAACCCAACTGTCGAAGTTGAAGTAACTTTAGATGATGGCACAGTTGGTAGAGCAATCGTTCCAAGTGGCGCTTCTACAGGCGAAAGCGAAGCTTTAGAATTAAGAGATGGTGATAAATCAAGATATTTAGGTAAAGGCGTTTTAAAAGCTGTAAAAAATGTTAATGATATCATCGCTCCAGAAATTATTGGTTTATATGCTGATGATCAAGTCGGTATTGATAGAGTATTATTACAATTAGACGGAACACCATTCAAGAAAAACTTAGGCGCAAATGCTATGTTAGGTGTCTCACTTGCATGTGCACGTGCTGCAGCTGAATCATATGGCATGCCACTTTACAAATATATCGGTGGAATTAATGCAAAAGTCTTACCTACACCAATGATGAACGTTGTTAATGGTGGTGCTCACGCAGATTCAACAGTCGATTTCCAAGAATTCTTCATTATTCCAGCAGGATTTGAAACATTCCACGAAGCTTTAAGAGCAGGTGTTGAAACATTCCACGCATTAAAAACAGTTTTAAAAGCTCATGGTTATGAAACAGGTGTTGGTGATGAAGGTGGATTTGCTCCAAGTTGCAAACACGGAAACACAGAACCACTTGAACTTATCATGGAAGCAATCAAAAAAGCAGGATATGTTCCAGGTAAACAAATTTTCTTAGGTATGGACGTTGCAAGTAGTGAATTCTACGATGCTGAAACAAAAACATACAACTTAGTCAAGAGCGGACAAGGAACAAAAACAAGCGAAGAAATGATTTCTTGGTTCGAAGAAATGATTAATGAATATCCAATTATCACAATCGAAGATGGCTTAGCAGAAAACGATTGGGAAGGCTGGAAAGTCTTAACAGAAAGATTAGGCTCAAAAATTCAATTAGTTGGTGATGATTTATTTGTTACAAACAAAGATTTCTTAAGAAAAGGTATCATCAACCATGTTGGAAATTCAATTTTAATTAAAGTTAACCAAATTGGTACATTAACAGAAACATTAGATACAATTAGAATGGCTCAAACAAACGGCTATACATGTATGGTTTCACATAGAAGTGGTGAAACAGAAGATACAACAATCGCTGACTTAAGTGTTGCTGTTAACGCTGGACAAATCAAAACAGGTAGTGCTTCAAGAACTGATAGAATGGCAAAATATAACCAACTTCTCAGAATTGAAGACGAACTTGGCGAAGAAGCAGTTTTTGAAGGTTTACACGCTTTCAAAAAATACAGATTCGAAGACTAATTTTTGAAAAAACGTGCTAGGACGCTGTCCTAGCCTTTTTTTTGGAAAATTTGCTCAAAAATCGCTTCTAGACGTACTGTAGACCACTCTTAGAATATCAGTATTTGATATTCTACTTTTATTTTGTGGTTAGTTTTTTAAAAAAATGCCCAAAAAACGCAAAAAAATGGCAAAAAATGGCAAAAAATCGCTAAAAAATACTATCCTATTTTTCGCGCAAAATTGAGATAATTTTTGACATAAAATTATTGTTTTAAATGAGTATAAATATCGAAAAACATTCAAATATGGGTGAAAAAGCAATATAATTATAATTATAAGTTAGGAGAAAAGATAATATGTTTAAATCTAGAACTTTTGAAGGTGAAAACATACCTAAACTTACAAAGTGGTTATATTGTAGTTCGGGCATGTTTAGAGATTTATGCTACCAATTCGTTAGCATGTTTTTATTGATGTTTGCACAATATTGTGGCATCGGATCTAATGAAAATTATGTTGCGATGTATAGTGTAATTACAGTAATCATCATTATTTTAAGGATTTGGGACGGTTTTAATGACCCAATTATGGGCTTTATCGTTGAAAAATTCCATTTCAAAAGTGGAAAATATCGTCCATGGATATTTATTGGGGCAATTTTAAGTTCGATTGTCACTGTAGCTATGTTCTGGTTACCAGTTCATGGTTGGGCTTATGTAGCTATGTTTGGTGTTTTATACTTTTTATGGGACTTCACTTATACAATGAACGATATTGCATTTTGGAGCGTCCTCCCATCATTAAGTGATAAAGAAAAAGTTAGAGCAAACTTAACTACATTACTTTCAATCTTTGTATCAATTGGTAGCTTTGCAGCTGGCGGATTGGTTCCAATCTTATCTAGCGCAATGGGCTATACAATTTCATATAAAATTTTCTCATTAATAGCTTCAATTTTATATTGCTTATCACAAGTTATTCTTTGCATTTTCATGAAAGAAAGAAAAAGAGATGCAGCGAATGATGAAAGCTCTGAAAAAATGAAGTTCAGTGAAATTTTCACTGTTTTGAAAGATAATGATCAAGTTAGATCATCAATTATTGGAATTTTATTATATTACACAGGTAGTTCAGTTTTAATTACACTTGGTTTGAACTATTTTTATTTTAATTTTGGATATAGCGCAGCTGGAACTTACCAATTATATTTTACAATCATATTTGCAATTTCAACTTTGTTAGGGCAAGCAATGTTTCCTATTTTAACTAACAAATTTAAATTATCAAAAATGAAAATATTCACAATCTCTTCAATTACGACTATTATTGGGTATGTTTTGCTTTTTGCTTATGTATTTTTAGACCCAAGAACATTCTTCCCATTAATGTGTGCTGTAGGATTTGTTGTTTTCCTTGGACAAACATTGATAAGTTTAATTTTATACATCATGATTCAAGACTCAATTGAATACAATGAATACAAATTTAATAAAAGAAGAGAAAGCGCTGTTTTTTCTTTAAGAGCTTTTACAGCAAAACTTGGCAGTTCAATTCAACAATTAGTTTTATATTTTTCACTATTAGCAGGTGGATTATATGCAATAAGTAATAGAATTAGTCAAATTGAACAAGAAGCTATCGCTCAATTTGGAGATAATGCTTCAAAAGTTGGTGATTATGTTAGACCTTTAGCAGATGAAGCAACTTCAAACATTGAATTATGGCAACGAGTGGTTTACCATGTTGGTTTTACAGTTGTACCTTGTTTACTCATTCTTGCATGTTTTATTTGGATTAAAAAAACTTATAAAATTACAGAAGAAAGTCATAGTTCTATGGTCAAAGAACTTGAAAATAGACATAAAATGAACCAAGAAAATTTAGAAGTGGAACAAAATACAGATGAATAAGGTATTTCAATCAAATGATTTCAAAAATAGAATAGTTTATCAAATTTACCCTGCATCTTTTATGGATTCAAATAATGATGGATGGGGCGATATTCGTGGAATCATTTCAAAACTTGATTATTTAAAAGATTTAGGAATCGGAATAATTTGGCTTTCGCCAATTTATGAATCTCCAATGGATGACATGGGGTATGATATTTCAGATTACAAAAAAATTAATCATCGATTCGGAACAATGGAAGATTTTGATGATCTAATCAAAGAAGCAAACAAAAGAGACATCAGAATTGTTATGGATCTTGTAATAAATCATACTTCGACAGAACATGAATGGTTTAAAAAAGCAATTGAACCAGAGAAAAATAAATATAGAGATTATTACATAATAGAAAAAGGTAAAGGAAAAAATAACAAAAAAGTACCAAATAACTGGTCAAGTGCTTTTTCTGGAACTTGCCGGAAAGAAATCCCCTCTTTAAAAGGCATGTATTACATGCATTTGTTCTGCGACACACAAGCAGATTTAAATTATAAAAATGAAAATGTAATCAATGAAATTGAAGAAATCATTAAGTTTTGGCTTGATAAAGGTGTTTATGGTTTTAGATGTGATGTTATTAATCAGATTTATAAAACAACTTTAAAAAATGATTATTCAAAATTATTATTTAATAAAGGCCAAAAATATTATTGCAACCAAAAAGGAATGTTTGACGTCCTTAAAAAAATTAGAAATGATGTACTAAATCATTATGATACTTTTTTGGTTGGCGAAACTAGTTTTCTAACACCAGACATTGCTAGAGAATTTTTAAAAACAAATACACTAGATATGTTTTTTGAATTTGACCATATTTGGTGTGACAAATCAAAATTTATTCCAATCTTAAAAACCAAATTTAAAGCCAAAAAGCTTGCAAAACCCATATTAAATTGGCAAAATCAGGTAGATTGGATTGCAAATTACCTTGAAAATCATGATCAGCTTAGAAGCGTTTCAAGATATGGCGATGACAAAAAATATATCAATGAAAGTGCAAAAATGCTTGCTACATTTTTACTATCTTTAAGAGGAACACCTTTTATTTATCAAGGTGAAGAAATTGGAATTAAAAATTTTGAACAATTTTCTAGCAAAGAAAGTGACGATATATCTGCTAAGATGGTTTTTAAAACTGCCAAATCTATTCTTCATTTAAAAGATGAAACAATTGATAAGATGATCAATGAGACTTTAAATCGTGATCATGCTCGTTCACCTATGCAATGGAATGCAAATATCAATGGTGGTTTTAATCAAGGCAGTAAAACTTGGTTGAAAGTAAATCCTTCTTATCAACAAATTAATGTTGAAAATCAAATTAACGATCCAAATTCCATTTTAAATTTTTATAAAAAGTTAATTAAATTTAGAAATGATTCTGAGATTTTAAAGTTTGGAGAAACTGAAACTGTTAAAATTTCGAATTCGATTGTCAGTTTCAAAAGAATCTATAACGACAAAACTTACTTAATTATTTTGAATTTTTCTAAAAAATCTAAAAAATATAATAAAAAATGCGATGCAAATTTATTAATAAGTAATTACGATACTTTTGAAAATGGAAACTTATACCCTCCATATTTTGGTGGTATTTTTGAGGTGAAATAATATGATAAATTTTGATTCAAAAAACAAGATTTTTAATCTTTGTAATGAAAACTTTTCTTATATTTTCTGCATTAATAAACTTGGATATCTTATCCATTTATATAATGGAAAGAAAATTGGAAATATTGGAATTGAAAGAACAAATGAAATCATGGTTGAAAGGTATGCAACTTATGATGGAACAAAAGAAATTTGCGATGAATCTTATTATTTTTCTCAAATGGGATCAAGATTTGAATGTTCTTCATTTTTAACGGCCAACACAAGAGGTTCTTTTGCTTCAATTACGCATACTGATGGTACAAAATTGACGAATTTTTTATACCATTCTCACAAAACAATTTATGGAAAAGTTGATCCAAAAGATTTACCTCATACAAGATTTAATTCAAAAGAAGATGGTGAAACATTAATTGTTACGTTAAAAGATGTAAAAGAAGAAATATATTTAGATTTATATTATGTGATTTTTAGAAATCTAAATGTATTAGTTCGATTTGCAAAATTAATTAATAAAACTGGGAAAGACATTAAAATTAATAGAATTTCGTCTTTTGAACTAAATACACCAAATGATGATTATGAAATTATTTCATTACATGGACAATGGGCTGATGATAGAGAAATTGAAACTACTAAAATTACTCATTCTAATTTAGTTATTGAAGATAATCGTGGCGCAAGAGGCTTCAAACAAAACCCTAGTGTCATTGTTAAAAATAAAAATGCATCATTAGATTATGGCGAATGTTATGGTATTTCATTAGTATATTCTGGCGATTTTAAAATTGAAGCTAGACTTGACGAATACGATAATTTGAAACTTTTTGCTGGAATAAATGATGAAAATTTTGGCTTTGTTCTCCAAAATAATGAAGAGTTTTATACACCTGAATGTATTTTTGCATATTCCTCAAACGGAATTAACGATTTGACTCACACATTCCACGATCTTGCAAGAAATCACATTATTAGAAAAGAGTTCGCTTTTAAAGAAAGACCACTTCTAATAAATTCATGGGAACCATTTTTATTTGATTTCGATACTGAAAAAATCAAAAAGCTTATTGATGATGCAAAAGAACTTGATATTGATCAAGTCGTTCTTGATGATGGATGGTTTGGAAAAAGAAATAATGATCGAACATCTTTGGGTGATTGGGAAGTAAACGAAGAAAAAATAAATTTACGTGAAGTAATTGATTATGCTCATTCAAAAAATATCAAATTTGGTTTATGGATTGAACCTGAAATGATCTCTCCAGAGAGCAATTTAATGAAAGAACACCCTGATTTTGCTTTATTTGATAGAGGTGTTAACCCAACTCTTATGAGACATCAACTTGTTCTTGATTTAACTCGTGATGATGTAGTTGATTATATTTTTGATAAAATAAGCAAAATTTTCGATAATTATGAAATCGATTACTGTAAATGGGATTTCAATCGTACACTGAGTGAATGTGGCTCATTGTCTTTGCCTAAAGAAAGATGGGATGAAATTAATTATCGTTTTATGCTTGGAACTTATAAATTATTTAATAGATTTGTTGAAAGATATCCAAACATTTTACTTGAATCATGCGCAAGTGGTGGCGGAAGATTTGATTTTGGCATGCTTTATTATTCACCTCAAATATGGACAAGCGACAATACAAACCCATATGATAGAGTGATGATTCAATATGCAACTAATTTATTTTATCCATTATCCTCTCTTGGGGCACATGTTAGCGCCTCTCCAGCTCTTGGAATGCAAGAAAAAGCGATCATTTCAATGTTTGGAACCGCAGGATATGAACTTGATCCTTCAAAATTGACAGAAAATGAAAAAGAGCAAGTAAAAACTTTTAATAAATTAATCAAAGAATGGCATTATGTCATTACTGAAGGCGACTATTATGCAATTAAAAATCCATTCGAAGATAATTTTGCTCAATGGAATGTTGTGACAAAAGATAAAAAAGTCTCTTTGGTTTTTAGTTTTAACTACAAAGGTGTTCAATCTAAATCAAGATTTATTAAAGTTAAAGGATTAGATAAGGATAAATATTATTTCAACTCATTAACAAATGATGTTTATAAGGGTGAATTTTATATGAATGTTGGTATCAACATTTCAGCTCCACTCAAAGAAGGCATGACAATTCTTGTAGTTTTAAAACAAGTTAATGGAGTTGTAAAAGTTGTTGCAAATGCAAAAGCAAATAAAAATAAAAGGGAAAAATTGTTATAAATATGAGTGATAGAATAGATTTAACATTATTAGACAATCCACAAATTGATTCGATAAACACAATATTTGATAGAAGTGACCATAAAATAACAATTAATGGAAATTCAAATGAAATTTCATTAAATGGTGAATGGAAATTCAAATTTTTTAATGAATTACGTGAAGAAATTTATGATTTTTTAGATATTGATGCTGATATAAATGACTTTGACTCGATAAATGTACCTGCTCACTTTGAACTTAGTGGATATGGGAAACCTCAATATGTAAACACCAAATATCCATGGTTTGGAAGAGAAAACGTTCCTCTTGGAAAATCTCCAAAACAAAACCCACTTGGAATTTATTTTAAAGATATTCAGATTAATAATTTAGACATTAATAGGTTTATTTTGAGATTTGAAGGGTTTGAATCTGCATTATATTTATTGATTAATGGCCATTTTGTTGGATATTCTGAAAAATGCTACACAAATTCAGAGTTTGATATTACTAATTATTTGCATGTAGGTGTAAATAGAATTGCTGTAATTGTTTTTAAATATTCAAAATATTCGTGGTTTCTTGACCAAGATATGCGGAGATTTAGTGGGATTTTTAGAGATGTAAAATTAATCGTTGATCCACTTGTAACAATTTTTGATGTTAAGAATGACTCTATTTTAGATGAAGATAACAAAACCGGACTTTTAAATATCCGTGTTTTGCTTGCTGGCAAATCATTTAATTCAAAAATTTTCTATAAATTGTCTTTGCAAAACAACATAATTCTTAAAAATGAAGTTTCATCGATTAATGGTCTCTCTGAAATTCATGAAAAAATTGAAAATGTTAAACAATATTCAGCTGAATTACCATTTTTATACAATCTTGAACTTACTTTAGTGC
>JAQXNS010000001.1 GCA_029098125.1 bacterium | reverse complement strand
AGCGTTCATCCTGAGCCAGCATCAAACTCTCAAAAGTTTATATCTAGTTCAAAATTATTCTGGTTTTAAAATTTTTAAGTTTAGACTTAAATTAAATTGACGTTGTTTGTTTGTACATCTATCTAGTTTTCAAAGATCTCTACACGAAATAAGTACTTCTTATCGCGTGCTTAATAATAGTACACCAAGGAAAAAATTTTGTCTAGCACTTTTTTCAATTTTTTTAAATTTTTTTAATACTGATGAAAAATGCCAAACTCAATGACATAAATTCAATAAATTTACCTGTGAATTAATCGTGCTAAAAAACACAATAATCAAAAACTTTTCTATATATATAATAAGGATAATAGTGAGAAACTACTCAATCAAAATATGTTCTTCTTTTTTATATATTAGATTTTCATCTATTTTAAATGAATTGTAGACATTTTCTATTATTGGCATATAATCATTTTCCTTTCTATTTGTATAAATTGTGCATAACAATTCATTTTCTCTAACTTCATCACCTAATTTTTTATTTAAAACAATGCCTGCAGACATATCAATAACATCATCTAAAGTTTCTCTACCACCACCTAATCTCATTGAAGAAATTCCGATGGTCATTGCATCGATTCTATTAATATATCCTGATTTTTTTGAATAAATTGGAACAATATTTTTTGCCATCTCGAATTTTGATGGATCTAAGATATAAGAAACGTCTCCGCCTTGTGCGCTAACAAATTCAACGAATTTATCAAAAGCTTTCCCATTTTTAACATTTTCTTGAAGTATTTTGACGCCTTCTTCTTTGGTTTTAGTAATTTTAGCTTGCATAAGCATAATTGCGCCACTATCAATGCATAGTTCAAATAAATCTTTTGGGCCATTACCCTTTAATGTTGCAATTACCTCTTTAATTTCAAGATTGTTTCCAACAGCAAGACCTAAAGGTTGATCCATTGGAGTAACTTCAGCCTTAACATCTTTATTTAAATGTTTTCCAATATTGACCATGGTTCTAGCAAGTTCTTTTGCGCTATCTATGTCTTTCATAAATGCGCCACTTCCATATTTAACATCTAGCAAAATCGCATCACTACCGCTAGCTAATTTTTTTGACATAACACTAGAAGCAATTAAAGGTATTGAACCAATAGTCGATGTAACATCTCTTAAAGCATAAATTTTTTTATCAGCTGGAACTAATTTTGAATTTTGTCCAATAATTGAAATTCCAATCTTTTTAACCTGTTGAATAAATTCATTTTTTGATAAATTAATTCTCATTCCTGGAATCGATTCAAGTTTATCTAGCGTTCCTCCGGTATGACCAAGTCCTCTTCCACTCATTTTTGCAAGTTTTGCACCTGCACTAGCAATCATCGGACCTAAAATTAAAGATACTTTATCTCCGACGCCGCCAGTTGAATGTTTATCCACTTTAATTCCCTCAATTGAGTCGAGATTCATAACTTCGCCACTATGCATCATTTCATCAGTTAAAATGGAAATCTCTTCATTATTCATTCCGTTTAGATAAATTGCCATCAATAAAGCAGAGGCTTGATAATCTTTAATTGAACCATCAACATAATTTTTAATAAAAAAATGAATTTCGTCTCTTGATAAAGTTCCTTTATCACGTTTTTTTGCAATTATATCTAAAATATCCATTTATCTTTCCTCTTTTTATTGAATTATAATATCTATATTATATTAAATATGGACTTTAAAGAAAACTTAAAAAGATATCTTTGCGACGAGGAAATCGAGAAATTATTTAATGCTCAAGTTCAAGAAAGAACCAATTCTTTGATATTAAATACTAAAAAAATCACTAAAGAAGAGTTCATTAGAAAATATAACAAAGTTGAAGAGCATCCATTCCTTGAAAATGTATTCTATTACGATAAAAATTTATATCCTTTTGGAAAAAGTTATGAATTTGATAACGGCGAATATTACATCATGGACGCTTCAAGTTTATTAATATCACATTTTTTAAAAATTGAAGATCATGATTTAGTTCTAGATATGTGCGCAGCTCCAGGTGGTAAAACTATTTCTTTAGTCTTGAATAATTCAGATAAACAGTTTTCAGTAATTTCAAACGATATTTCATATCAACGTTCATTGGAACTTTCAAGTAACATTGAACACTTAGGGTTTGATAATGTTCTTGTAACTAGCAATGATTTTGGAAAAATATATCAAAATTTTTATGAAAAATTTGACAAAATCATCCTTGATGCACCATGTAGTGGATCAAGTATGTTTCGAAAAAATAAATTAGCAAAAGATGATTGGAGTATTGAAAAAGTTAATCGCTGTGCAAAAATTCAAAAAGAATTGATTGAAATGGCATATTTTATGCTCAAAAAAGGTGGAATTTTATCATATTCAACATGCAGTTTTAGTTATGAAGAAAACGAAGAAGTTGTAAATCATTTATTAAACAATCATAGCGATATGCATCTACTTCCTATAAAAAATGAAAATGGTTTCTTCTTTAAAGAAAAAGATATGCTTCATATCTTTCCACACTTATATAAAGGGGAAGGGCAATTTCTAGCCCTATTAAAAAAAGATTGTGAGACTTCATCTAGTCAAAATAAAACTAAAAATACCACACAAATAACCCATAAAGATCTATTAAAAGAATATAATTTAAATTTTTCTAACGAGATCGTAATTAAAGACACTATTTATCTTAATAATTTTGCTTTTAATTACGAAAAATTGAACTTAATTCGCCCTGGATTAGAAGCTTTTAAAATAAACAAAAAGATTTTTACGCCGACTTTTGCTCTTGCTCATTATTTATCAACTGAAAATTCAATCAAATTAAATGAAGATGAAAAAAATAAATATATACATGGCGAAGAAATAAAAAAAGATTTAAATCTCAAAAACGGTTACTACACTGTCTCTTTTGAGAATTTAAATCTTGGATATGTAAAATATGTTGATGGAAAACTTAAAAACTTCTATCCAAAAGGTTTAAGGCATTAATTATTTAATGTATAAACCATATCTTCATCAAATTTTGAAATCTCTTTTACTCCATTATCACAAGCTTCATGTGAAATTGAAGAAACTTCAACTGTTGATAAATTTTGATAATCTTCTTTTGTAATAACTTTATTAAGTTTAATTTGAACAGGATAATATTTATTTTTACATTTAATATCTAAAATTCTTTGGCTACCTAGAATAGAAAAGACGTAAATTGGCGCTTCTGCTTTCATTGCATATTTAAATGCACCATTTTTAAACTCTTGAACATTTAAAATATCGGTTTTGTTTCTTGTTCCTTCAGGAAAAATGACCCAATCAACGTTTGGTTCACTAATCATTCTTTTTCGAATATTAATAAAAACTCTTAATTCTTGTTTTAAATCACTTCTGTCTAAAAATTCTCCACCTAAAGCACGAATAATTCTTCCAACAAAAAGAAATTTTCTAGTTTCTTTTTTAGCAACAAAAGTTACAGGTTTATTACTTAAAGCAATGAAAAGTAATGGGTCGCAATCTGAAATATGATTGCAAACAATGAATCGTGATTGATCTTTTCTTCCTTCACTGTTGAACTTGTCAAAATCTATTTCATTAAAAGTAGTTCTAAATGCTTTTAATACTTTACGGATTAAAATTTGTGCTTTTTTAAACCTTAATTCAGCATCGTATTTTTCTGGATGTCTTGAATAAGGTAAAATCCAAGAAAAATATGAATATATTAAATAAGGTAGAATTTTACAAATTACTATAAAATATTTTTTCATACATTATTTCTTCTTTTTGATAAAAATATTGCTTGAAAATGGCTTAATTATTACATTTTGGGTATAAACTGTACTATTTTTCAAATATCCGCCACTTCCAACATAAACGAGATAATATCCACCTAAATCTACTAAAAGTTTATTATTTGTTGGGTTAACAATTAAATATATTTCTTCAACATCATAGTAATTGACTTTTACTTTAAAACCTAAAGCACCGTTTTCTAAATTAACAAACTCATTGTGAGTTTCAATGTCATGGGAATTGACAATATTTTTAAAGAGAGCTCTACATGAAACTTTTGCTTCAATGATACTTTTTAAATATCTAGCACATTCGAATCTTTCATCTAGAACGTCGTATCTAAATTTATTATATTCATCGCCTGCATTATAGGTATTGTCTTTGAATTTTTTTGATAAACCAATTTCTTGTCCTGCGTGAAAGAAAGGTACCCCAAACGAAAAACAAATCATTGAGTTTACTAACTTCAAAATATCTAATTGACTATCAACACCTAAATTAGGATAAATAGTTTGAATTTTATCAAAAAGTGTGCAGTTGTCATGACATTCGCAGTAATTTATTGATTGATTTGGGTTTATAAACCTAGG